>NZ_AWWC01000017.1:0-637 GCF_000468895.1 Jonquetella sp. BV3C21
ATGACCCGAAAGAGAACCGGGTCAGCCAGAATGCCGCCCATAGACCGCCACAGGGACTTCGTGTCGTGAGAGGAATCGCCGATTCCCTTGGGAACTTTTATCAGGCTCGCGACCACCGCCACAGAGCAGCTGACGAACATGACGAGAAACGGTGCTTTAACGCCCCAGTGCTCGTAGGTTACGCCGCTCAGCAGAGGCCCTAAGCCGACCCCCAACCGTAAGGTTCGGCCACTACTTCGTCGACTACGTTCGGTCCGGAACCGGAAAAGGAACGGTCCCGTTTCCCCTTTTCCGTTCCGGGGCCCGGGGGCCGGCCCGACCCCTACCCGGTCCGGGGCCCGGACCGTAAGTACCGACCTACGTCCCGACCCCGGGAAACGGGTAAGTACGAAAAACCGAAACCGGCCGTTCCCGTTACCCCCCGGTTACCCCCGTTACGACGCGGACGGGAACCGGGAACCCGGACCTACTACGGTAGGGTCCGACCCGACCGTTTCCGTTTACCGGACCGGAACGGAAAGTAGTTACCCGTAAACCCCCGAAACCCGGACCGGGCCGGGGCCGGGTACGGTAAGGGACGGTCCTAAACCCGAAACCCCCGACCCGACGACTAGTAGGACGGTCCCGGGTCCCGGGG
>NZ_AWWC01000018.1:0-154634 GCF_000468895.1 Jonquetella sp. BV3C21
AGACCAACTGGGCCGGAGCTTTTGCGTTCAGTATCAGTAAGCTGGAAGGCGCTACAGCCGTTCGCAGACCGAGTGGGCGGCCACTAAGCCGCTGGCGGCCGCCTGAATGATTCCCCGGCTGACGCCAGCCCCGTCGCCGACCATGTAAAGCCCGCGGACGGACGGCACCTCAAGGGTAGTGTTCAGCTGGACGCGGAGCGAGTACAGCTTGATCTCCACGCCGTAGAGAAGCGTGTCGTTCTGGTTGACGCCCGGCATGATGGCGTTGAGTGCGTCGAGGAACTCGACGATTGACGTCATGTGCCGGTGCGGCAGGACGAGGCTCAGGTCGCCCGGCTCGGCCGGGCCGGTCTGTTCCACCATGCCCCGGGCGATTCGGTCCGGCGTGGAGCGCCGGCCGTCCCGCAGGTCGCCGAGACGCTGAACGAGGATCCCGCCGCCGGCCAGCATGTTGGCCAGCCGGGCGATATGGGTCGCGTAGCCGATCGGGTCGCCGAACGGCTGGGTGAAGTTCTTCGTCACCAGAATGGAGAAGTTGGTGTTGTTCGACTTGGTGTTCTTGAGGCTGTGGCCGTTGACGGTCACCAGCTTGTGGGCCTTGTTGAACTCGCTGACCACGAACCCCGATGGGTTCATGCAGAAGGTGCGCACCCGGTCGTCGAACGTGGGGGTGTTGTACAGGCATTTGACCTCGTAGAAGTCTCGAGTCAGGTCCTGGCAGACGCTGTCTGGGACTTCCACTCGGACGCCCACGTCGACCGGCATGGAGGCGATGGGCAGTTCAAGCCGCCGGATCACCGTTTCCAGCCAGCTGGCTCCGTCCCGGCCCGGCGCGGCGATGACCGTTTTGCTCTCGATCCGCTCGCCCTTGGCCGTCACGACGCCCTTGGCCTGTCCGTCCTCGATGATCACGTCGGAGACGAACGTGTCCATACGAATGTCGCACAGCGCTTTGAGGTGGTGATACATGGCGTCCAGTACTTCCCGGCTGGCGTCCGTGCCGATGTGGCGGATCTTGGCCGGGAGGACTTTGATCCCCACGGCGGCGGCCCGGTGAATGGTGTCCCGCACGGCCTGTCCCGACGGCTCGTAGAATTTTGGGTCGGCGCCGAAGTGGACGAACGTGCTGTCGACCCGTTCGATCAGCTCGGCCACGCTTGCCCGGCCGATGTACTCTTCCAAGTTGCCGCCGTACCCGGTGGTGATGGTGAGCTTGCCGTCGGAAGCGCTTCCGGCGCCGCCCCACCCGGAGACGATGGCGCAGCTGGGACAGTTCACGCAGCTGGAAACCTTGCCTTCGAGTATTGGGCACTTGCGCTGCTTGATGAGCCGTCCTTTATCAATGATGAGAACGCGCTTGCCCTGTTCGGTGAGGCTGAGCGCGGCAAAAACGCCGGCAGGTCCGGCGCCGACAATCACCGCATCGTAAATCATCCTGTTCCCCCTCTTGGCTGTTTCACGGCGATCGGGGCTCTGCCCCGAAGGTCCTACTCATTATAACAGAGCGCCGGGGCGCCGAGCCGGGTATAATGTCAGTGCGGCGCGATGATGCCGTGAAAAGGAGGACTGTCATGAAAGACTATCGGGGAACCGCGCTCTTCGTGGGAGCGCTCGCTTCTTCGGGCGACGGACTGATCACCGCCCTGCGGACTTTTGAGGCGCTTGGCGTCCGCGGCCTGGGCGCCGCGACGACCGTGCTGGCTTCGGGCCGCGACGGGGCTATTCGTCATGAGCTGCCGGCGGAGTGCGTGGCCGCTCAAATACAGGAAATTACAGCCGGGGCGGTCGGCTCGGTGATGGTCGGGACGGTGGACCGGGAAAACATCGTCGAGCCTTTGGCCGCCGCGCTAAGGGAGATCCCGAACGCGAAATTGGTGCTTGACCCGTTCCGAATGCTCCAGTCAGGCGTCCCGGACTCGGATAAGTCGACCCTTGAAGTGGTTAAAGGCGGCCTGCTGCCGCTGGCGACCGTGGCGGTGTTCAACTCGCCGGAGGCAAGCCTCGTGAGCGGCCTTCCGATCGAAACGGAGGACGCCCTGCAGGAGGCGGCCCGGTGCATCGCCGATATGGGCCCCGTGTCGGTGCTGGTGACTGGCGGCCGGCTTGACGGCCAAACCGTGACCGACGTGCTGTGGCACGCCGGTCAGGCGAAAGTTTGGCACGGTCCAAGGCTTGACTCGCCGCGCCCGGTCGGCTTGGGCGATATCCTGAGCGCCGCCGTCGCGGCCGAACTGGCCGCTGGAAGCTCTATAGAAAACGCTGTCGATGCGGCGCTGGCCTTTGTCCGCGCTCAGCTCGGCGGGGACGTTTCAGAGGTCAAATAGCGTATAGTTTAACGATACGGCAGGGCCGAGAGCGCAAGCGATTGCGCTCTCGGCCCTGCTTTTTATCAGTAGGCCAGCTAGCTTGACTGACGCGGCGGCGGGGAATAAAATTTTAAAGAAATTATCATTTTCATTCTGAATAAGAATGAAAAGAGGGGGAGAAGCCGTGCCGTTAGTTTTAGGGGTTGATATTGGTTCGGTGGGCGCCAAGGCGGCACTGTTTGACGGTCAGATTCTGGGAACCGACCTGATTCCGACGGGGTGGAGCCCCGGCGAGTCTGGCCGCCAGCTGACCCAGCGGCTTCTGACGTCGTGCGGCGTCGAGACCGGGCAGCTGACGGGCATTGTGGCTACCGGGTACGGGCGTAAAACGTTCCTTGACGCGACCCGCAAGGTGACCGAGATCACCTGTCACGCTCGGGGGGCGCGCTTTCTCTCCCCTGACGTTCGGACGGTAATCGACATCGGCGGGCAGGACAGCAAGGTCATCGCGATGGACGCGTCGGGAGTGGTGAGCGACTTCGCGATGAACGACCGCTGCGCGGCCGGAACGGGCCGGTTTATTCAGATGGCCGCCGCCGCGCTGGGGTTCCAGATGGACGAGTTCCTCAACATTCCACTTCAGGGGGAGGAACTGCCCATTTCGAGCATGTGCGCCGTGTTCGCCGAAACCGAGCTGGTGAACCACCTGGCCCAAGGGGCTAACCGGGAGTCCTTGGCGAGGGGAATTTTCAGGTCCATATCGACCCGGGTAGCGGGAATGCTGGGCCGTCTGGGTTGGCAGCCGCCGATTTTCTTCTCCGGCGGGCTGGCCCGGTCGGAAGCGCTTCGAGTCATGCTGTCACAGGTTCTTCAGTGCGACGTGGCGGTGGACTCTCGGTCTCAGTTCGCAGGCGCCATAGGGGCGGCGCTGATTGGTTGGGAGGGGAAGGCATGAGGTCGATCAGTCAAGTTGTGGCGGAAATGAGAGAGCACGCCAAAGGCGGCGTGATTCAGGTGAAGGAGTTCAAAGAATCGGGCGGCATCGTGGTGGGGTGCTACTGCACCTATATGCCGTGGGAGATCGTCAACGCGTCTGGCGCGGTTTCGGTCAGCCTGTGCTCGAAGAACGACGCGGCGATCCCGGCGGCGGAAGAGCACCTGCCGAGAAACCTGTGCCCGCTGATTAAGGCCAGTTACGGACACGCGCTTCGGGGAAGCTGCCCGTACTTCCATTTCTGCGACGTGGTGGTCGGAGAGACGACCTGCGACGGCAAGCGGAAGATGTACGAGCTGATGCAGGGCATAAAAAAGGTGTACATGATCGACCTGCCGCATCAGGCCGACCGGCCGCAGGACTTTGAACTCCTTCGGAGGGAGTACGAGGCGTTTCGGAAGTTCATCGGCGAGCTGACCGGCAAGCCGATAACCGACGACGCCCTTCGGGCGTCGATCGCGCTGCGCAACCGGGAGCGCCGGGCGCTCCGCGAGATGTGGAACCTGTCAACGTGCGACGACCCGGCTCTGACCGGCCGGGAAGTTCAGGAGTTCGGCGACTACATGCAGACCCACTTCCACAAGGAAGATGCGGTGAACTGGCTGGAGAACTGCGTCAAGGAGATTCAGACCGCTTGGGAAAACGGCGACCGGCGGGGCTTGACCGGCCCGAGGGTTCTCGTCACCGGCTGTCCGATTGGCGGGGCCATGAAGGTCGTCGACGCCATTGAGGCGGCCGGCGGCGTGGTCGTCTGCTACGAGAACTGCGGCGGCGAGAAGGAACTGGGCTATCTGGTCGACGAGACCGGCGATCCGATGGACGCGATCACCCGCAAGTACCTTTCCATCGGCTGTTCCATCATGAGCCCGAACTGCAATCGAATGGACGCCCTCAAGTACCTGATGGACCGGTACCGGGTCGCGGGGGTCGTGGACGTGACGCTCACGTCGTGCCATACCTACGCGGTGGAGACGTGGTCTGTCCGTCAGGTCGTCCAGTCGTCCGGTCGGGGCTATCTGGCCGTCGAGACCGACTACTCGGCCAGCGACAAGGAGCAGCTTTCCACCCGTCTGGGCGCGTTTGTGGAGATGCTGGAGTCGGCCAGCTGAGAGGCGGCTGGCGGCCAACAGGGCGGCGGGACTTTTGCGGGCTTTCCTCTTGTGCCGGAGCTGAACCGGTGATACGCTGACCCCGCGGAGGTGAGACCGTTGCTGTTGGAAAAACTCGACGTAACAACTGAGTCGGTGAAGGCCCTGCAGAGACAGGCGTTCTTCGTCGGCAGCCTGATGGTGTTTCTCGGCTGTGCCGTTTGGATCGTGTCGCTCGTCTTTTCCGTGGCGTTTCAGCGGGTGGCCGGCGTTGCCGTCCTGTTGGCGGCGGGAGCCGAGTTTGCCCTGTCGTTTCGGAGCGTCGGCACGGCGCGGAGCGTTGGCCGAATTTTCGCCGCAGTTCTGACCGTTTTGGGGGCCATCATGGTCTTTCTGCCCGAGGCGGGCGCGGCGACGCTGAGCGTCCTGATCGCGCTCTATTTCATCGCCGACGGGGTCATGAGGCTCGTCAGCTGGTGGCGGGTGAAGGCCGTTCCCGGCGCGTGGGGCCTGTTGGTCGGAGGGATCATCTCGGCCGTCTTGGCAGTTATTATCCTGTCCAACTGGCTCGGAGCCCGGACGGGAAACGTGCCTCGCGTGCTTCTCGGGGCCATGCTGGTTATTTCCGGCCTGTTGACGATTCGCCTGGCGCTGGGCTGCACGTCCTACGTGGAGCGGCGGGCGTCGGAGCAGAAGAGCTGACGGCGGTTGAAGCCGAAAAGAAAATTAAGGCGTTAAAAAGGCCTCCCGTTCTCTGCGAACGGGAGGCCTTGTTTTTATTCGACCCAGTAGTTGGGAGCTTCCTTGGTGACGACCACGTCGTGAGGGTGGTTCTCCTTCACCGAAGCGGCGGTAATCTGGACGAACCGGGCTTTTTTCCTGAGAGTCTCAAGGTCGGGGCTTCCTAAATACCCCATGCCAGCCCGAAGGCCGCCGACCAGCTGATAGATGACGTCGCCAGCCGAGCCCTTGTAGGCCGCCAGCCCTTCAATGCCCTCGGGGACGAGCTTGTTGTCCTTGGAGTTCTCCTGGAAGTACCGGTCCTTGCACGAGCCGCCCTTCATGGCGCCAAGCGAGCCCATGCCCCGATAGGTCTTATACGACCGGCCGCGGTAGATGATGACTTCGCCGGGGCTTTCTTCCGTTCCGGCCAGCAGCGAGCCGATCATCACGCAGTGAGCGCCGGCGGCCAGAGCCTTAACCATGTCGCCGGAGTAGCGAATGCCGCCGTCGGCGATGATCTTGCGGCCCGAGTTCCCTAGGGCGGAGGCCACGTTCAAGACCGCCGCGAGCTGGGGCACGCCGATACCCGCCACGATTCGGGTGGTGCAGATGGAGCCGGGGCCGACCCCGACTTTTACCGCGTCGGCGCCGTGCTCGATCAGGGCCTGAGCCGCGCCAGCCGTGGCGATGTTGCCGCCGATGACCTGAAGGTCCGGGTGACGGCGCTTGATGGCGCTGACCGTGTCCAGAACTTTTTTGGAGTGGCCGTGCGCCGTGTCGACCACAATTAGGTCGACGTGGGCGCTCACCAGCGCGTCAACCCGCTCCATGACGTCGGCTCCCACGCCGACGCAGGCGCCGCAGCGCAGCCGGCCTGAAGAGTCCTTGGCCGCGTTGGGGAAGTCCTTGACTTTCTGCAGGTCCTTGATGGTGATGAGCCCTTTGAGCTTGCCGTTCTTGTCCACCAGCGGCAGCTTTTCAACCTTGACGTGCCGCAGGATTTCCTCCGCGTCGGCCAGCGTGGTTCCTTCGGGAGCGGTGATGAGCCCCTCTTTCGTCATGACGGCGCTGATCGGCTGGACGAAGTCGTCGATGAACCGCAGATCCCGGTTCGTGATGATGCCGACCAGTTTCATGTTGTGGTCCACCACCGGCACGCCGGAAATGTGGTAGTGGCTCATCAGGTCGAGGGCGTCCTGAACCGGGTTTTCCGGGTGCAGGTAGAACGGGTCCGTGATGACGCCCGCCTCGGACCGCTTGACCTTGTCCACCTCTCTGGCCTGGTCGTCGATGGACAGGTTCCTGTGGACGATGCCGATTCCGCCTTCCCGAGCGATCGCGATGGCCAGCCGGCCTTCCGTCACCGTGTCCATGGCGGCGCTGCAGATGGGGATATTGATTTTGATTTCCGGCGTGATCCACGAGTCAACGGCCACTTGGGCCGGCAGAACCTCGCTGTACTGCGGCTCGAGCAGCACGTCGTCGAAAGTGAAACCCTGATACGGCGCGAAGTGTTCCTGGATGTTCATAGGGGCTCCTCCTCCCGGGTAATTGTTAGCATTATAGCGGTCTGGCGGGCAAACGCAACCCCGACCGAGCGACGGTTGCCGCCGCCCATGCGGCCATCGCCTGGGCTTCGCCGACCGGGCCGACCGATTCGCCCGACTTGAAGGTCACCGAGATTTTTCCGTCGCCAAGGACCTTTTCGAGGGCCTGACGGATCGCCGGGCCGTAAGGAGCCAGTTTGGGCACTTGAGCCGTCACGACCAGCGAGACGAATTGAACCGACCAGCCGGCCTGCTCCGCGCGGCTCACCGCGTCGGCCAAGAGGTCCATGCTTCGGCAGCCCGCGTACTGCTCGTCAGACGACGGGTAAAGGGTGCCGATGTCGGGAAGTCCCGCGGCCGACAGCACCGCGTCGGCGGCCACGTGGCTGATGATGTCCGCGTCCGAATGGCCGGCAAGCCCCAGCGGGGACGGTACAGTCACGCCGGCCAAGACGAGGGGACGGTCCGGCGTCAGGGGGTGCACGTCATAGCCGATGCCGGTTCGGATTTCCGGCCCGGCAAGCCGGCAGGCCAGCTCCCAGTCGCCCGGGCGGGTGATTTTGGCGTTTTTTTCTTCGCCGTCCACGGCGGCCAGCTCTTTTCCGGCTTCAAGCCACGCTTGGGCCTCGTCGGTCAGCCCGGCTGCGTCGGCTCGGCCCGTGAGGGCGCGCAGCAGTTCGTCCCGGGGAAAGACCTGAGGCGTTTGGGTGAGAAACAGCCCCTCCCGGCTCACCGGCTCCCAGCCGGAGCCGGCCCGCCGCTTGAGCGAGTCGGGAACCGGCAGTACCGGGACGGCGGCTCGGCCGTTTCCCGCCGCCTCGACCAGCTTCTCCCACAGGTCCGGCGACGCGAAGGGCCGGGCCGCGTCGTGCAGGGCGATCAGCTCGCCTCGTGCCGCCTGAAGGGCCTTGAGGGCTGATTCCCCCCGGCTCGTTCCGCCGGCGATGAGTCGGGCGTCCGGCGCCAGTTTTTCGGCAGTTTGAAAGGCCTCTTCGGCGTCGGGCGGCAGGACGAGGAGAATTTCAGCGTCGAATTTGGCGCAGACGGCTCTGGCCGTCTCGTAGCTGTAGTGCCAGAGCGGTCGGCCTGCCAGAAGCCTGAACTGTTTGGGCACCCCGCCGAGGCGGGATCCAGACCCAGCGGCCAGAATGGCCGCAGTGAGGCGCATCGGCTAGTCTCCCGTCACGGGCCGTCGGCTTTCAAGGGCGGCGTGAAGGGTGACCCGGTCGGCGAACTCGATGCTGCCGCCGACGGGCAGGCCGTAGGCCAGCCGGCTTTTCGTCACCGGCAGGTCAGCCAAGGCGTCCAGTAGGGCGTAGAAGGTCATGTCTCCTTCCACCCGCGGGTTTGTGGCGATGATGATTTCCTCGATCGGTTCCTGAGCGATTAAGGCCCTGAGGCGCTCGATCACGTCCGGCGGAATGTTCTCCCGGTCGTCCATCGGCGAGACGGACGTGGCTAGGTTGAAGTACAGGCCGTTGAAGAGCCCGGAAAGCTCAATGCTCGTCAGGTCTTCCAGCGACTCGACGACGCAGAGCAGATGGCGGTTTCTCATCGGGTCGGAGCAGATCGGGCAGGGCTGGGTCACCGTCAGGTTGCCGCACCGGCTGCAGGTGGCGACATCGCGTTTCAGTGCGTTTAAGGCGTCGGCCATATCTTTGGCGTAAGACTGAGGCTGCTGAAGTACAAAAAAAGCCATGCGTCGGGCGCTTTTGGCCCCGACGCCTGGCAGTTCCTTAAACAGGGATATGAGCCGCTCAAGAGGTTCTGGAAGTGTCACGTTGTGCCTCAGAACGGCAGGTTCATGCCGCCGGTGAGCCTGCCCATCCGGCTCTGCATAAGCTCTTTCGCCTTTCGGCTTGCCTCGCTCACCGCCGCTAGGACTAAGTCTTCCAGCACGTCAACCTCGCTGGGGTTGACGACTTCCGGGGAGATCTTGACGCCCAGCAGGTCGCCCTGACCGTTGACCGTCGCGGTAACCATGCCGCCGCCGGCGGTACCTTCGACCTTCTCGTTCGCCAAGTCGGCCTGAATCTTCTGCATTTCCTGCTGCATTTTCTGCGCCTGCTTGATCATCGAGCTCATGTTGCCCATATTGCTGCCGCCAAACTTCATACGGGTCACTCCTTCAATTATGGATGATGATACCCTGTTCCGGCCCGAATCGACGCGGCTCGGTAAAGCTGTTCTGCCAAAACGAGAAGGGCCAGTTCGTGTGGAAACGTGAGAGACGAGAGGGACCAAAGGGAACTGGCCCGCTCCTTGACTTGGGGCGATATGCCCCACGGACCGCCGATCAGCAGGACGAGCCGGCCAGGCGACGAGTCCAATTGGGAGAACAGCTCTTTGGAAAACGCCTCGCTGGTGAAGGTTCGCCCCCGTTCGTCCAGGACGATCAGCTGGTCCCGGTCACCGAGAAGCTTTAAAATTTCAGCGCCCTCGGCTTCCATTCGCCGGAGCCGGTCCAGCTTGCCGAGCCGGCCGTCGGGGATCAACGTCAGCGACGCGGCCATGAAGGGCCGGAGCCGCTCAAGGTACGACGCGACGCCTTGGAGGATAAACGCTTCTTTCGGGCGTCCCACCGCCGCGACGAGCAGCTTCATCTCGTCCGCCGCCGCAGGCGAAGCGGCACTTCGTCCCAGAAGGGGCCCGATGAAGCGGGCTTTGGCATGGGGGCGTTCTTCAGCCGAAGGCGAAGCCGCTCTTCCTCGTCTCGGGCGGCGTCCAAGGCGGCCGCCGCGTCGAGGTACCGGCCGAGCGCTTCTTTTTGGAGCTTGAGCGCCCCCAGTGCCCTCTGTGCCTGAGGGGACGACAAAAGCGACAGGCTGCCGGCCGATTGGCCGCCGTCGGACGGTCCGTCAAGCGGCGGCAGGTCGGCCCGAAGCTCCTCGACCGCCGCGCTCCCTTCGTAAAGCCGGAGAGTCTCCAACTGGGAAGCGGTGGAAAACAGCCGCTCGGCAAGGAGAAGACGGGCGTCATCCGCCTCTCGCTGAGCCGCCCGACGCCGGGCAGCAGCCCGGCTGAGCCGAAGGGCGCAGACGGACGGCTGGGTCTCTTGCGTCACGGCTTGTCACCGTCCCTTCTGGCCCGGACTGACGAGAGCCGGTCCCGCAGGAGAGGACGCGGGATCTTCCTCAGTCGCTCTTCGTCGACCCAGCTCAGGACCTCCCACGCCAGAGAGACCGGCGTGCGGCCTTCTGGAGCGTGACGCAGGGCGAGAAAGGCGTTCAGCTTGGACTGGAAGGACGCCAAGTCCGGCGGCACCTCGTCGCCCCAGCGGCGAAGCGAGCTGATTTCGGCTGACAGGGCTTTGAACTGGCGTCGGAGCCACGCGGCTTCCGTCCGCTGAGGGGTGTCCCGCCAGTGGCTCGTTTCGCCGTCCAATCCGACGGTTTCGGACCGGGTGATGTGAACGGCCAAGTCGAAGTAGGCGCGAAGTCCCCAGAGCGGCGACGGGCTGCCCCGATCGGCCCAGTCGGACAGCAGGGCGACGACGGTCAGCCTGTTGCGCCACTGGTAGGCCATGTCGAGGATTTGGCAGACCATGCCGTGAAACGAGTTCAGCGCCCCGCGGACGCTGCGGACGGCGCCGCGAAGAAGCAATTTTTCTTGGTACAGGTCGAACCAAGCGTCCAAGTCGCGGATGATCAGGCAGACCGGCTGGCCGGACTGAGCCAGCTCGACGGCCCGCACCGCGCCGGCCCGAAGGGGCGCCAGACTTCGAAACGCCGTGGCGTCGCACGGCGCGGCGAACAGGTTGTTCTCGTCGAGGCCCAAGTCGTCCCAGGACCCACGGATTTCCGCCAGAGCGGAGCGGGGCGTCCCGATCGCCACGTACAGGGGCGTCTGGCCGTCCGATGTCGCGTCGTACAGCAGCCGGGAGGCAGTCCAAAGTCCGGCTTCCTGCGTGGGCGCGGTTAAAAGGATTCGGTCGCCTCGGTACAGCGGAAACAGCGCGTCAAGGGCCGGCACGCCGGTGGAAAACGGGACGAGCGTCCGTTCAGCCTGATCGACTAAAACGGGCAGCTTGCTCGGAAGGTCCGGCTCGTCGGCGCCAAGCCAGACGGTTAAGTCATCGGGTGACATGCCGGGGAAGGCGTCGTCCAAGCGGACGCGGGTCTGTCGGCCGTGAAGGGCCGTGACCCGACCGATGAACTGCTCGCCCCGCCCGTTGACGACAGTGACCAGATCGTTCAGGTGGGCCGAGCGAAGCCCGTCCACCCAGAGGACGGTGCCTTCCAGCCGGGATATTCGGCGGGAGCCGACGCGCGAAAGGCTCACGGCAGATCTCCTTTCCGGCCGCAGCTGTTCAGCCAGTTTCGAATCGCCAAGCGAGAGGCTTCCGGCCCGTCGAGGGACTCAAAGCCCAACCGCTGGGCCCGAGCGGGAAAGTCGCCCGGCAGGGCGTCAGGCGTTTCGCAGAGGTAAAGAATTTTGTCGTGGTCGCACGGACGCCACGGTGTCGCCGGGACGTCGTCGATCTCGCCGGGGCCGAGAGAGAGGTACAGGCCGTCGAGCAGCTCGGCCAAGCGAAGCGCGGCTGCCCGGCCGGCGTCATCGTACCCATCGGCAGCCTCTTCGAGAGCCTTTCGGCTTTGAAGGGCCAAGGCGGCGCGTCCCCAGCCGTCATACGTGGGGCGCAGCCGTTCCTGCCGGTTTTCCAGCACGATTCCCTGATCGGTCAAAAGCTCGACGAGCCGGCCGTACGGGTGTTCGGTGAGCCGTGGCGACGTTCGGTCGACGGTCCAGCCAGCCAGCAAGGAGACGGACGTCTCTATGCCCCGGGCCGGCATGTCCAACAGTCGGGCCACGCCGATTCGGCACAGGGGAGAGAAGCCGGAAGCCAGCAGGTCCTGCCCGCTTTCTTCGCTCCACTCCCGGCCCGTTTCAATCCACCGCCGCAGGTCGTCGAACAATATCAGGCCGTGCCCTTGGGGCGCGGCTTGGCAGACTTTCTTCAGGCACTGGGGGATGAGCTGGCTCAGAGCCGGGCGGCTCCAGAGGGGCGACCAGATGAAAATGGTCTTTTCAACAGTTCCGGCATCAACCGCGCCGTCGATGAGCCTGTTCAGCTCCCGCAGGCCGCCCTGACAGACGACCGCCGCCCAGTCAGCAGTCTGCCGCCTGAGTGCCTCGGCCATCAGCTTGGCGATACCGACCGAGCCGTCGCCGGCTATGACGAGTGACGAGCCGCGGGGCACTTCAAAGGCGGTTTCGAGCCGTCCCAGTCCCCAAAAACTTCTGGTGTGAGTTCCTAAAATCGGGTTCCTGCCCCTGGGGCCGTCGTGCAGAACCCGGCCCAGCGGGTCGATCACCGATCCCCAGCGGAGAGAATCCATGTCGGGCAGGTGATCGGAACCGAGAAATCGGAGAAGCTGTCCCACGACGAGCCGTTCGGGCGGGTCGAGGGAGCGGAGGACGACCGCCCCTTGGCGCACCGACGTCACGAGGCCGACCCACTCCCCGTCGTCTGAAACCGCCAGCTCGCCGGAGCAGAGAGGAACGTCAATCGACGCCCGAACCTCGTCCTCGCAGATCCACTCAACTCGGGCCAGCGGCGTTTTCATCTCCCGTTCCTCCTTTAGGCGGCGACGGCGGCGGAATTTCCACCCACCGGGCCCGGCTTTTTTTGACGAGCTCCCGACGCCGGTCCGGAGACAGTCGGCTCAAGAGTCCCTGTTGGTATAAAACGAGGTCGCCTTCGTCGAACGGCGGCCAGGCGACTTCAGCTGACGCGAGGCCTTCGGCGCTGAGGGCCATCCTCCACGTGACCTCAAAGGGCCAGAGGGACAGAAAGGACATGTCCCCGGCCAGAAGGATTCGGCTCATCGTTCGGCTCCAGCCAGCTGGCGGATCCGCGACGACAGCCGCTCGTACTCGAGAAACTGCCGGGCGGCGTAGGAAGCCATCAGCCCGGCTCCGAGCGGGTCGGATCGGTTCAGCCGGGTCATTCGGCCTAGAAGGTCCCGCTCCATGTCCTGAGCGGTGTGCCGGTGTTCCGGCGACCTGAGAGAGCGCCAGACCGTGCCGGCGAACAGAGCCCGCTCCGTCTTGGCTGACGCTAAAACGTCAGGGCGCAGCTCGCCGTGGACCGATAAAAAAGGAACGTCAGCGTTTCCCTGCTGGCGCATGGCCCAGATTCGGTAGTTCCAAGCGTCGGTGTACTGCTCGATGAACGGCCGCAGCGTCCGGCCGGAAAGGCCGGACTCGTCCAGCCAGTGAAAAGCCAGAGCCAGCAGGCCGTCGGCCCATGCCATTTCCCCGTCGAGGCGGCCCTGAGACAGAGCCCGATCGACGGACAAAAGCAGCAGCGGCGCGTGAGGCGAGGCGTGTTCGTTGCAGATCGTCTCAACTCGTCCCATATCCGCGCAGTCAGCCCAGAGACGGTGCCAAAACGCCTGATCCAAAACGCCGAAGCACGGGCGCTGGCGCGGCGGCGTGGGGTGACGGAATGCCAAGTTGCGCAGGAAGGCGAGGCCTAACGGAAGGTCTGACAAAACGCCGAGAAGACAGGCGGCCAGAGCGGTTTCTCCTAAGCTGAGACGAACGAGGTCTGCCAGTCGGCGGCTCGTCTCGGCCGTCAGCATCGAGTCCAGCCGGAACGAAACAGGCCCGGCAGCCAGCGAGAAGTCCCGTCGGTACGGCGGGCCGTAGGAGCTGGCCAGAATGCGTCGCTCAAACTCGCCGAGGGGGGCGCCGTCCAAGCCGTCTAGCTCGCTGGGCGTGAAGAACTCCCTCATGCGGGCGCTCAGCCGGCCGGCGACGTAGCTGAAGTTAGACGGCTGGGAGAGCTTTTTCTGGAAGGCCGCTGGCCTGGAGACGCTCCCATCGGGTACGGAACGTGCAGTCAAGGATCGTCCCTCCTTCATCGACGCAAAGAAAACCGCCCCAGCAGTCGAACGGGGCAGGCCGCACCGGCGCGCCGGTCAGACGCGCCAAAATCGAGGCTTCCGGCTCGGGAGCCTCGAAGTGGTTAATTCGGTCCACGACCAGAGAGCTTTCAGCAATCAGGCCGGACAGGACGTCCGGATAGGATTTGAGCCCGCGGATTCGGTCAAGTTCCTTTCGTACCGTCTCCTGAACCCGCGCCGCGCGAATCGACGCAACCTTGGCGGCGCCTCGGGCGTCGATGCTGCGCAGCGTCCGCTCGAACTCCTCGTCGGCCTGACGCAGGGCGGCCTGATGGCTGATCATGGCCTGATGGTAAATTTCAGCCGCTTCGTCACGGCGCGAGAGGACGAGCGCGGCGATCTTCTCGTTCCATTGGCGCTCGCTTTCGGCGAGTTCCGCGGCCAGCTCGTCGTCAAGGGCCTTTAAAAACCCCTGAGGCAGAGGCTGTGGGGACGCCTGAGTGGCCGACACGGTCAGGCGAACTGGAGCACCAGCATGATGGCGACGACGAACCCCAGAATGACCATCGTCTCAGGAATGGCTTCCAGAATGATCATCGTTCCGGCGGTCTCCGGTTTCTCCGCGATGGCGCCAGCGGCAACGCTGCCGATTTTTGCCTGAGCATACGCCGTCGCTGCAGCAGGGATGCCGACCGCGAGGGCGGCGGCGAGAGCTATGAGACCTTTTTCCATGAGTGAAACCTCCTGTCGGTGAACGGTGTGAACTGCTTGCCGCTGCTGTCGTAAAACTTTCCCATGAACTCGACGTAGTGAAGACGGGCCGCGTGAAGCCCTGACTCGGCGAAGGCCATCACGAAGTTGAGAGTGTGAATCGCCAAGGCGGCCAAGATTCCGACCGCCGTCAGGCCGAACGTGTCCAAAAACTTGGACGCTGTGACGGCCAGAATGGCCGACGACAGGCCGATGGCCCCGATTCGGACGTAGCTCAGAATGTTGCCGAACGCGCTGAACGACTCGACGATGCCGCCAATTCCTCCACCGGCAGTCAGCAGGAGGAACCCGGCTCCGCAGCCTCCCAGTCCCCAATAGACGGCGCTTTTGGGAAGAAGGCGGCCGGCTGGGGCCAGACAGATCAGAACGGAAAGGATCACGACGATCAGTCCGGCTTTTTCCGCCGCGTGATGCCTGTGTCCGCCCCGAAGGGACTGAAAGACCCCGTATCCCAGGCCGAGAAGCACGTGTCCCAGCCCCATGACGAGGGACGCGAAGAGAACCGGCATGACCGCATGTCCCCGTTCGACCCAAAGGGGTTCGAGCCCGAAGAGCCTATGCCCCATATCGCCGAAGCACTCGCCGAACGCGACGCCCCAGATGATTCCCCAGACGGCTACGGCCGAAAGGATAAAACGCAGGTCCTTGAAAATCGGCGACTTCTGACAGCGGCACAGAACCCACAAGAGGAGCAGCATGACGGCGCTGTAGCCGATGTCGCCGACGATGCACCCGGCAAAAAACGGAAAAAACAGGCTGATCGCCGCGGTCGGGTCAGTGGAGCCGTAGCCGGGCGGCCGAACGAGCTGAAGGAACAGGGCGAAGGGCCGTACCGGCGGCGACTGTCTCAGGGCCGTGGGAACCGACGGCATCTCTTCCTTCGTGGGCTGTCGGAGCGTTAAGGCCACCGAGTCGCCGAATTTTTCCCGAATGGACTGGCAAAACGCTTTCAGCCGGCTCTCGGGGAGCCAGCCTTCCAAGTTGACCGCTGTGCCAGCGGCGCGGCACCGAAGAAGGGCCCGCCGGACGGCGAGATTCCGTTCGGTGAGGAACGAAAGGGCGGCCAGTTTGGGGCCCCACTTGCGGCCCAAGGCGGTCAGTTCGGCGCTGGTTTCGGAAGCTGCCGCTTCCAGCCGCCGAATTTCCATTTCCATTGCCTCGGAGGCAGGGCCGTAGTTCAGCTTTTCAAATTTTCCCGGCGGCAGCCACTGCCTGGCTCCGGCTGACCGAAGAACCGACCGGCCCATCTCGTCCATCTCGCGCGGCAGGGCGATCTCTACTAAAAGAAGGTCCGAACGGGGACAGTCGTGACGGCTGTAGGCGACCGCATCATCAGCCCGTTCGAGCAGGCCGGAGACGGCTTCGTTCAGCCTGGCCCGGCAGAGAGGGTACGATTCGAAGCTGACCCACCAGAGGGACCTGACCCGATCCGCTCGGTCAGGGATATGAGGACGTCCGGCGACGGCCAGTGATTGGACTAAGTTCTCCCGCTCCTCTTTGAGGAACGCCAGTCGAGCGTGGAGCGCCTCAATGGTTTCGCCGATCGAGTCTAAATTGCCGCAGAGCGTCTGACGCGTCCGCTCCGGCATTTTTTCAAACTGGTGCAGCAAAAGCTCCACCGTCGAACCGTCCGACGCCGCGTCGTCGCCCAGCGCCGCCAAAATAGACCGCAACTTTTGATGAGAAGCCACCAGATCGGCGCTCTGCTCGTCCAGTCTGGCGTCGTCCTGGTCGGACTGAATCTGCACCGACCCGTCGGCCAACAGGAAATCGAGCAGGTCGGCGGCCTTTGAACGGGGACACCAGAGAGACAGGTGGTACATCGTCTCAATCATGGCCCTGTTCCCCGTTGAGAAGTATCTGAGCCAGAGTTTTCGCCAGCTCGCCGTAGTCGTTCTGCTGGGCTTGGGCGCAGCGCTCGTTCCATTGCTCGATCAGCTGGCGCTCTTTCAGGTTTCGGGCCTCCGAGGCTCGAGCCTGCGCTTCCGCAAAGATCGAATCGGCCTTCCGCATCGCCGCTCGGACCATCTTTTTTGTCTGGGCGTCGGCTAAGTCGTATCGGGCCTGCTGTTCCTCTTCGTGGCGGCGTTTTTTGAGGGCATCTTGGCCGGCTCGGGCGGCCATCTGCTCCTTCCAAGCGGCGTCGCGGGTTGGCTCGGTCATGACGGGCCTACCTGAGCCAGCAGGTACTCGCAGAAGTCGCTCTGGTCCAGCACGCCCACAAGGACGTCCCGATCCGTCACAGCGATCCGGTAGAGCTTTTTGTCCAGCATCAGCTGCGCCACGCTCAGAATGTGGGCCGATGGGTGAACGGACAGCGGCGGGCGCTGCATATACTTGCTGACAGGCTGGCTGTAAATACGGGCAAATTGGGCGCTTAACAGCTTCTCTTCGTCAAAGAGGAAGGACTCCTGCTGAAGAATTTGGGCCGTCGTGGGAAGGGCAAGCTCCAGCGCGTCGGCTTCGGAGAAGAAGCCGACCAGCCGCCAGTACGCGTCAACTACTGGAACTCCGGAGAGTCTGTGGCTGTGAAGGACTCGAAGCGCATCGGCCACCGTGTCGGTTTCCAAGACGGCCGACAGGTCCCGCTTCATCAGGTCTCCTGCGGTCATGATGATGGTCATGGCGTATCTCCTTCGTCAGGCTTCCGGGGAACCGGAAGTCCAATTTTCTCAACGAACGCCCAGAAGACGAACGAGGCGAGTTCGATATCTTTTTTGAACCGTCCGGGCTCTTGAATCAGGCGGTAAAGCCACTCCAGCCCGAGCTTTTGATAAATGGCCGGCGCTCTCTTCAGCCGTTCGGCGAACACGTCGAGCGAGCCGCCGACCCCGACAGACAGAATTCCCTGCAGGTCGGCTCGGTGGGCGTGGATCCACTTTTCCTGCTTGGGCTGCCCCAGCCCGACGAACAGGATCCGCGCCCCTGACTGGGCGATTTCCTTGGCAATTCGGCTGTCCTCGCTCTTGTCGTGGTAGCCGTCCTGTGTCCCGGCGATGATCAGTCCCGGGTTGAGCTTTTGCAGGTTCTGGGCCGCCTCCTGCGCCCGGCCGGGAAGTCCGCCGTAGAGGAAAACGGGGAACTTTTCAACGGCTGCCAGCCGGCAGAGGCGGGCAGCGAAGTCGATGCCGGCAATGCGCTCCACCACTGCCATCTGAAGCATTCTCATGACCATAACCAGCCCGCTGCCGTCCGGCAGGACGAGCTCCGCGCCGTTCGCGATTCGGCGGAACTCCGGGTCGCTGCGGGTCTCATTGATTCCCAAAGCGTTCAGGGTAACGACCAAGCAGGCCCCTTGGGGGTGTTTCAGCCAGGCCAGCGCCTTGGAGAGGGCGTAGTTCATCGAAATGCCGTCCAGCCGGACGCCCCACAGCTCTCGGCGCACCTTGCGCTGCCGGCCGCCCCAAAGCGTCCAGACGAGAGCGCCGAGCGCGGCCGTGATGGCGACGACGAAAATTCTCATCGCGGCGCCGTGCGGGACCACCTGAAAGAACGTCACCGTTCCGCCCAAGAGGAAGCAGATCGTCGTGACCAGCCGGACCGCCGAGGGGTGGTCGACGCCCCGTTCCAACATCTTCCCGTACAGGTACGGCACGGTAGAAGTGCGGCGGCTGGTAAACGCCTTGTTCATCACCCCGAGGGAGAACTCGACAAGCGGCAGGGCGTAGAACCCTAAGGGGATCACGATGAGCGACGTGATGGCGATACCCTTGCTGACGCCTAAAATGGAAATGCCAGCCACAAGGGTTCCCCACATGAAGCAGAGGGCGCTGTCAAGCTGCCGGTAATGGTGTCCCAATCGGCTCCAGTACGCTGCCACGAGCAGCAGCGAGCCGAGACAAACTAAAAAAGCGTCGCTCAAATCCTGAGACGACAGGGCCGTGACGAAGCTCATCAGGCACAGGCTGACACTCAGAAGGTGTCCCGCCAGCCCGGGAATTTGGTCGAGCTTTTTGAACAGCAGGGGAAACAGAGACATCCAGCAGGTCGTCAGGGCCACCGACTTGAAGCTGTTCAGGTAATAGTAGGAGCTTCCGGTCAGCGAGAAAAATGAAATCCGCGCGCCCCAGAGGGCGAAAAAGAGACCGGGGAGGGGAACGCACCAGCTCCAAAGCTTCCAAGGCTTCACTTGGTCGGCCAGGCCGATGTAGAGAGACAGCAGGCTGGCGGCGACCAAAAGGGCGATGGTCGGACGGCCGCTCCAAAGTCCGAGGAGCACCAGCGCACCGGCCAAGGAAAGGTCTCTCATGTAGAAGTACTGGTCCTTTTTCAGCCGCGCCCTGAGAAGCCTCTGGAACAGCACGCAGACGACCGCCGTGGCGAGGAGGAAAAGAACGGATGGATTCGGAAGGATGCCCATGACTTCGCTCCCTTGTGAAGGACTGGCGACAGTTCAGTTGCAGTTTATAACTCATTCTAGCAGACGCGTTCGGCTTGCGGCTCGGTAACTTCGGCGGCTGCTGAAAAGGGCGTTTCTTGAGCTGCAGGGAATGGGCGGCCAAGCCCGTCGGAAGCCGGTCAAAGTGCGCGGCGCAAGGACGCTCACCGGCCGAACTGCCGTTGCAATTTCAAACGAGGAGTATACAATTTTTAAAGAACTTGAGTCTGATACATTGATGAAATTCCGCGGCATCGACGTCCGGATTTATTCAAAGGAGGAAGAGATGAGAAGGCTGGTTTCTTTGGGAATATTGATCGGGCTTTTTGCCGCGGCGGGAAGGGCTTGGTGCGCGTCGCCGGCTCCTGTGACCTTGACAATGGAAGAGGCGCTGCGAAGGGCTCTCGACGAGAACTTGTCGGTTCTGGCGGCCGGCAAGGGCGTGACAGACGCTCAGGGCGCTAAAAAGAGTGCGGCTGCCGGGTCTGGGCCGACGGTCTTTTTGCGCGGCACTGGGACGGCGTACGATATGCCCCAAGGTCCTGACCGGGACGCTTCTCTGTCGGTCGGACTGTCTGAAACCCTCTACGCCGGCGGGCGGCTGAAGGCGAAGCGGGAACAGGCTGCCTTGGCCTTGTCCAGCGCCGAGCACTCGTTTCAGAGAACCCGGGAGCAGGTTGCCTTCTCGGTGTGGCGCGCGTTCTGCGACGCGCTCTATCAGCAGGAAGTCTGCCGTACCGCCCGCGAGGCGCTGGACTTTTACGAGAAGACCGAACAGGAACTGATCCGACGGGTCGAATTCGGCCTAGCGACGCACCTTGACCGGGTGCGAGTCAGCCAGCAGAAGGAAGACGCCAGGGCGGCGCTCATCGCGGCGAACAACGCTTTAGAGTCGGCGGCGATCTCCCTGAAAACGCTGCTTCGCCTGCCGCCTGACCAACCGCTTGTCCTGCGCGGCACCCTGAATGACGGAGTGCCGGAGGGCGGCCGGTTGAACGAGGACGCACCTGACGAAGAGACCGTTTTGTCCCGACGGGAAGACTATCTGGCGAAAAAGGCACAGGCCGCCGCCGCTGAAAAGGAAATTCAAGCGGCGGCCAGCGGACTCAAGCCGACGGTCCAGGTTACCGGAGCGTACCGCTTCGCCTACGACGCGGCGGGAACGCCGTCGGTCAACAGGTCGGACCAGTGGACTGCTTCCTTATCGGTTTCAGTCCCGGTATTTGACAGCGGCCTGACCAGCGGTCAGGTAAAAAGCGCCAAGGCCCGCCGCGATCAGGCGAACTTGGCGTTGGAAAGCGCCTCGGACGAGATCCGAGCGGACCTTCAACAGGCCAGACTGAGTCTCACCAGCGCGTTGGAGACCGTGGAGGCGGGCAGAAAAAACCTTCGGCTGGCCGAAGAAAGCCTGAAGTACGCCGAAGCCGGCTACAAAGAAGGAGTCAGTCCCCAGCTTGACGTGCTCCAGGCCAGAACAGAGCTCACCCGGGCCGGTCAGTCGCTGGCCGGTTATCTGAGAAATGCCCGGATAGCCCAGGCAAGTCTTTGGCTGGCTCAGGGGCGGATGATCGAGCAGGCGCTGGGGAAGTGACGGGGCTCGGGGCTAGAAGGTTGGAATTTAAGTTTTTTGAACGAAAACATAAGTTTTACGAGAACGATTTTTCAGATTATTTGGCGGGGATCTGAAAGTCCGATGCGGCGCGCGCGCGCGTCACGACGGGGATCGCGTTTCGTTTTCGTCACCCTAAGAGGCTCAGGAGGGCCAGCGTCGTCTGCTCTTGGGGCTTCTTGAATTTTAGATAAAAAAACGTATCATAGAAGCGCGTTGTATGTTTGTGCATTACGGCGCAGTTGGCTGATTCAGGTTCTCGGCAAATTTTTTGCCGAGGCAAATCATGAAGGAGGAGAACAGACCGAATGAAACTTGGAACAGTTTCAAAATCGCTGATTCTGGCAACAGCTCTTTCTGCTTTGGCAACAGCGGCTATCGCGTGCACGCCGATGGGCGTGGGCAAGAACGCTTCCGCCGACGGGTCCGTCATGGTTTCTCACACCTGTGACGGCTGGTACGACCAGCGGATCCAGATCGTCAAGGGCGGCAAACACAAACCCGGCACGATGCTTGAGATCTGGGGCGACCCCTGCGTGGCGACCCGCCCCGACAAGCCGCAGGTCAAGATGGGCGTCATTCCCCAGGCCCCTGAGACGTACACGTACTTTAACGTTGGGTACCCCTTCATGAACGAGAAGGGCGTCGTCATGGGCGAGTTCACGTGGAGCGGCCGGGACGAAGTCGCTTCGCCCAAGGGCATGTTCTACATCGCCAACCTGGAGCAGCTGGGCCTGGCCCGTGCCGCGACGGCGAAAGAGGCCGTGAAGGTCATGGGAAAGATGGCCGAGAAGTACGGGTACTGTGACGGCGGCGAGACGCTGATCGTCGGCGACGGAAACGAAGCGTGGGTTTTCGAAGTCTGCGGCGGCGGTCTGCTCTGGACTCCTGAGAGCGGCAAGCCGGGCGCTCACTGGGTTGCTACCCGCATCCCCGATGACGGATTCTTCGTCGGCGCCAACCGGGCTCGCACTCAGGTCGTCGACTTTAACGACAAAGAGAACGTGATGACCTCCACCGACCTGACGGCTCTGCCCGAGGAAATGGGCTGGTGGAAGAAGGGCACTCCGTTCAACTTTGAGAAGATTTTCAACCCCGAACCTTACGGCTATCCGTTCTATCAGTCCCGCCGGGAGTGGCGCGCCCTGTCTCTGGTTGCTCCTTCCAAGAAGTGGGAGCTTCGGGACGACCACAGCCAGTATCCGATGTTCGTGACCCCGGACAAGAAGCTCACCGTTCAGGACCTGATGAAGATTTACGGCGACCATCTGGAAGGCACTCCGTATGACCTGACCAAGGACAAGGCCGCCGGTCCCTTCGGCAACCCGACCCGCTGGCAGGTTGCCAAGGACCAGAAGCCGAAGGGCCGGGAAGGCGAAGACTGGGAGCGCAGCATCGCCCTGTTCCGCTGCTCCTACAGCTTCATCTCCCAGAGCCGTGCGGATCTGCCCGAGCCGGTCAGCACCGTGCTGTGGTTCGGCGAGGACGCTCCTGATACGACCGTGTACGTGCCGATTTACTGCGGCGTCACGACGATTCCTGCGCCTTGGACGAGAGGCGACCGGGCGAAATTCGACCGGAACAGCGCTTGGTGGGCTTTCAACCTTGTAAACAACTGGGCTAACCTTCGTTGGGACGCCATGTTCAAGGACATTCAGGCGAAGAGAGCGACCTATGAGAGCAAGTTCTTCGCTGATCAGGGCAAGGTTGAGGCGGAAGCCGTTCGGCTCTACAAGAGTAGCCCGAAGAAGGCCGTTCAGTATCTGACCGATTACACCTGCAAGTCGCTGAACACGGTGGAAAAGGGCTGGTGGGATTACGCCTTTGAGCTGATCGGCAAGTACTACGACGGCGGCATGATCGGCGAGAAGGGCAACTTCGTCGTTCTCGGCTACCCGCAGGAATATCTGAAGTCCGTCGACTTTGGCGGCACCTCTGTCAAGGATCAGAAGACCCTGGCAAAGTAACGCGCAATTCGGGGAAGAGAGAGGAAAATTTCTCACAGGCAACAAAAATTTCTTCACTGAAGGAGGTTTTTCAATGAAAAAAGTTTTGATCTCGTTTTTCGCTGCTCTGAGCCTTTGCGCTCTGGCGTCGTTTGGGTTTGCCGCCGATGCTCCCAAGCTTGAAGGGCCGTATATCGTCACTACCTGCGGTCAGAGCCCCGGCGCTGTTATGGTAAAGATGTCGGGCATGCAGGCCGGCGTTCAGGTCGAAGCGGTGAACACCCTTCTGGTCGACGGCCTGAAGGACAAAGGCTACAAGACGCTGATCGTCACTTCCGGCACCAGCATGAAGGGTATGGGTGCTGCTGGCACCAACGTCGACGCCGAGATCGCCCGCTGCACCAAGCTGATCGAGGCCGCTCATGCCGCCGGGATGAAGGTCGTTGGAGCGCACATCGAGGGGATGTCGCGCCGCACCGACAACTCGGATGCTGCGTCCATTGAGGCGGTCATGAAGGATGCGGACGTTATCCTCGTCGTTGATGAAAGCGACAGCGACGGGTTCTTCACCAAGTACGCGGAGGAGCACAACAAGCCGCTCATCAAGGTGAAAGACGCCCTCTCCATCGGGACGATCCTCAAGTAACAAGTCGGTTCGAATAAGAAGGAAAACTGCGGGGGGGGGCTAGCGTGAGCTCCTCCCGCTTTATGTGACGCGAAAGGAATAATAAACATGACAATGTTTCAACATTCCGGCCTCGTGCTGGTTGTTCTCGTGCTGGCGTTTGCCCTCTGCAAGAAGGGGCGGCTCAGCACAGAGCTTTCCATGTTCGTGGCCACCTTGTTCGGGCTGATCGCGCATGTGGTGCTTCCGAAGGGCGTCGACCCCCGGTCGGCGTTGCCGTTCGTTGAGATGATCCGGCACGTCGTCGAGGGCACCTGCACGTACTACGACGTGTGTCTGATCTTCCTGTCGGCGACGTTCTTCATGACGCTTTATAAGGAGTCCGGCGGCGTGGCGTTCATCGTCCGTCGGATCGTCGTGGCGTTCCACAGCAAGAGAACGGTCTGTCTGCTTCTTTTGACGGCCGTTATGTTGGTTCCCGGCGCGATCACCGGTTCAGGCGCGACGACCGTTCTGACCGTCGGCGCGCTGGTCGGCTCGGTTCTGATGGCCATGGGCGTGTCGCCCGAGCGGCGCGTGTCCCTTGTGTTCGTCTTGGCAGCGATGAGCGCGGCCTGCCCGCCGATCAACCTGTGGGCGATGATGGCTGCGGCCGGGGCCAACATGCCTTACGTCGGGTTCGGTCTGCCTCTGGCAGTGCTGTCAATCGTGGGCGCTCTGTTTGCCACGTTCTACCTGGCCGGGCGAGGGAAGCCAGTTGACCTTGATAAGGTGCTGACTGAGCTGCCTGAGGTTCCCGAAGGCTGGAACTGGTTTAAGGCCGGTTTTCCGTTTGTCGTGCTGATTGCCCTCGTTCTGGCCGGCCGGCTGCTGCCCTTCACGTTCCCGATTCTCGGCCTGCCGCTGATCTTCATCCTTTCTGGCGTGGCCCTCTACCTAGTGGCTCCCAAGCGTCCAAATCCCTTCACCGTGGCGACGACGACTGTGCACAACCTGCAGGGCCTCGTCGGCATCATGGTGGTCGTGGGCGCGCTGAACCAGATCATGTGCTTGAGCGGCGCCCGCGGGCTCGTCTCCCTCGGCATCGTGATTCTTCCTATGGCTGTGCTGTTCGGCGTCCTGTGGATCATCCTGCCGATCTCGGAAGGCGTGCTTCAGTACGCCGTCGCGCCGCTGATCGGCGTGCCGCTGATCATGCTGTTCAACATGATGGGGTATGACCCGGTCATCTCCTTGGCGGCTTGGTCTGTCATGTGGCCCCTCGGCGACTGCCTGCCGCCGACGGCTGTCGTCGGCCGGGCGGCTCAGATGGAGCTGGAGTACAAGGGCGGGTATTTCAGCGGCGTGGTCCGTCCTGCAATCGTGCCGATGCTCTTCATTTTGGCGCTCTGCACCGTCGTTATGATTTACAGCAGCCGTATCGGCGCGCTGATTGGAGGTTAGAATCATGGATCTTGTCACTATCGAAAGCGGCGTCACGATCGCTTACTATCTGATCAGCGTTTTCTTCCTGTGGGCTGTGGCCCGGTGCTTCTTTCGGACGAAGGATCCGCAGGAAGTGGTTCTCTACGGCATCATCATGATGCCCTTTGTGCTGCGCATTCTGCGCCTGAAGTAGGAGGCGCCTCTGATGAATCTTAAAAATCTGAAGGCCGCAACCCTTATCGTCGCCGGCGCAGCCTGCGCCGTTGCGGGGTACTTGTTTCACGATCACCGGAACTTCAAAGAAGCCATCGTGGTGAGCGAAGGCTGCACGGCGGTCAAGCGGCTGAGCGACTACAGCAGCGTCATCAAGCCGGGCTCGGTCAACGACTGCAACGTGTACATTTTCGACAGCGGCGTGCCGGGCGGCACGATCCTCGTTCAGGGCGGCACCCACCCCGAAGAGCCTGTGGGCGTCATCGCGGCGGAGATTTTCACGGCCAACGCGAAGGTGACGAAAGGACGGCTGATCGTCCTCGATCGGCAGAACAACAGCGGTTCCACCTGTTCTCGGCTCGGTGAGGCGTATCCCCGGTTCTTCCACGTGAAGACCGACTGGGGCCAGATGAAGTGGCGGATGGGAGACCGGTATGCCAGTCCGCTTGACAGCTGGCCGGATCCTGAAGTTTACGTCCATTATCCGTCGGGGCAGAGCTTAGCGTACATGGACATTCGGAACCTGAACCGGGCGTGGCCCGGCCGGGAAAACGGCCTGATCGCCGAGAGAACCTGCTTCGCCACCCTCGAGATGATCAAGAAAGAGGGTGTTAACGTGACGATGGACCTTCACGAGGCAGAGCTGGAGTACCCGGTGGAGAACACCATCGTGTCGCACCAGAAAGGTCTTGACGTGGCGGCGATGACATCCATGGTTCTTACCTCCCAGACCTACGACGTGCCGATCGGCATGGAGTTCTCGCCCAAGGCCCTGCACGGCCTGAGTCACCGGGAAATCGGCGACGCGACAGACGCGGTCAGCTACCTGACCGAAGTGGCCGAGCCGATGCTTGACCGAATCCGCGGCATTACCGACGAGGAGCTTCTGATGTCTGGTAAGGATCGGTTCGTCATGCAGGCAGGCCGGGTTCATCAGGGACCGGAGCACCCGATGGGGCTGCTCTATTCCCCGATCGACGAGAACGGCTGGCCGGCTGACAAGCGGATCGCCCGGCACGTGACGACGACCATGCAGCTCGTTCAGGTGAACAACATGGTTCACCCCGAGCAGACAGTGGAAATCACCAACATCCCGTCCTATCAAGAGTTGATCGAAAAGGGCGCAGGGCACTTCTTCCAGAACCCCGCCGACCCGGCAAACGCTCAGCGGGTTCACTACGATTAAGGACACAAAAAGAGGACGCCGGAGAAGATCTCCGGCGTCCTCTTTTTATTATGTGCAGGAAGAAAACTAGAAGGTCTGAAGCAGCATTTCCAATCCGGCATCGGTGGGGGTGACCTCCACGTCGGTTATGCCGTCGTCGGTCGTCATCGAGACGTGTTCGACCATGGACAGAGCTTGGTTGATGGGCTCCAGTTCATCAGCAGAGACGCCCAAGGCCTGAAGGCTCGTGCCGCAGGCGCTAAGCAGCTGGGCCAACGCGTCGCTGCGGGCCGCGAGAACGAACGTATGAGGGCTGCCGAGCAACGCAGGGATCAGCGCGTCAGCAGCAGGCGCCGCGGCATCCGGCGTGTTGGCTTTCAGGACGTCAAACACGGAAGCGCCGTTCGTCTTGGCGGAGAATGTCAGAGTGGCAGGATCAACGTCAGCCACGACCAGCCCGCTGGGACCGTACGCGAGCCAGACGGAGAGCGGCGAGCCGTCGCCTGTCTGCAGGCCCTTCCACTCGCCGGAAGCGTAGTCCTTAACTTGGAGCCCCAGCTGAGATTGGGCCAGTTCTTTGGCCATCGGAAGGAGAGTCTGGAACAGTTCGGCGTTGAGGCCGGAGACGCTGACGCAGAAGGCCGGAGCAGGGCCGAACATGCTCTGGACGGTATCTTTGCTGATTGAGACCGAAATGGCGCCTCTTAAAACGTCGACGATGTTCTGCCACGTCACGCCGAACTCGGCCATGCTGTCTAAAGTATCCTGAATTTCTTTTTTGGTTTCTTCGGGAATTTTGAACTCTTCCAGCTTCAGGTCGCTGGGAATCCAAGCGTTTTCCATTGACAGAACGGCGGCCGTCCCGCTACCGAACGAGGGGACCATCGCGGCAGGGGTTCCACCGGCCCGATTGGGCACCATGTCTGCCCACAGCTCGGCGACGTTGATCCAAGAGCGAAGAAGGAAGGCCTTGGTGTGGGGCACTAAGCCGCTCTCAAGCCTGACCGGGAGTTTGTATATGTCAGAGCCGGCTTGACTGTTAAGGTACTCGGGGGTGAGGTTGAGGAAGACCTTCAGCGGGGACTGGACGTGAGCTTCAGGTGAAGCGCCGTTCCAAGCGAACATGGAGTTCAGCTTGTCGACAGACGTCGCGCCTAAAATGTAGGCGCCGTCGCTTCGATTCGCCAGAGCGAGAAGAAGCTTCAGGTTGTTGGTTTCGATGTCCATTTCGCCGATGTACGACAGGCCGTCGGCCAAACCGGAGGCGTTCCCGGCAGCCGGATCGGCGCCGAGCTTCAAGGCGTAGTCCTTGGCGGCAAGCGGCTTGGACTGGGTTATAGCCAAGGCGACGTCCGTGACGGATTCTTTTTCGAACCATGCCCGAATAAAGCTCGTCTCAGGGGCGAGGGTCTGACGCAGGTCGGACGGGACTTGTCCCAGCAGTCTGCTGACAAATTGCCCCAGCGGTCCGGCGGTTGTCGATTTCGACAGCTCTTCAATGTTTTCGCCGTAAATTAAAAATGAGTTGTCCGCGGAAGAACTGTTGATTGCCAAGGTCGGATCAGTTTTTGCCGGCGCAGCTGCCGCAAAGCCGCAAATGCCGGCCAGTCCTAAGGCAACGGCGAATACCGCCAACAAGCGGGTAAAACGGTTTTTCATGACGTACCCTTCCTTTCTGTTGTTTTAAATCTGTGCGAGGATAACACGCCTGAGCAGATGATCCTGAACATTATACGTTATTTCGCACGGAAAATATAGTGAATTAGCTGAGAGCAGGCGGGCGTCCGATAATCGGGCGCCCGCCTGAATCGAGAATTTACTTTCGGAGGGACTGAATGGCTTCGGCCATACGGCGAATGCCTTCTTCGATCTTGTCCGGCTTGCAGTAGGTGAAGTTGAGCCGGCAGTAGTTGCGCCCCGCCTCAGGGTCGATGCAGAACGCGGTGCCGACGACGAAGGCGACCATCTTTTCAAGGCAGATCGTCATCAGCTTCTCGCAGTCCACTCCGGGCATCTTCAGCCAGAAGAAGAACCCGCCTTCCGGCTTGACCCAAGTGACGCCCAGCGGCTTCATGTGGCGCTGCAGGCTCTCTTCCATGGCGTCGCGGCGCTTCCTGTAATTGTCGGCGATGACCGGTATGTGCTGTTCAAGGTAGCCTTTCTCGCAGTACTCGGCGACAAGCGCCTGAGTGATGGGCGACGAGCACAGGTCGGTGCTCTGCTTGAACGCGCTCATCTTGCGGATAATTTCCCTGTCGCCGCACACCCAGCCGATGCGGACGCCCGGAGAGAGGATCTTGGAGAACGACCCGGCGTACAGCGTGTTGCCCGCCTTGTCGAACGAGAAGATCGACGGCAGGTGTTCGCCCTCGTATCTGACGTAGCCGTACGGGTCGTCCTCAAAAATCGGCACGCCGTACTCACCGGCGATTTGGGCCAGCTTCTGGCGTCTGGCGACGGTCATCGTCATGCCGCCGGGGTTTTGGAAGTTGACGATGGTGTAAATGCCTTTGACCTTTTTCCCCTCGCCGCGGAGCTTTTCGATCAGGGCCGGCAGCTTGTCGACCATCATGCCTTCTGCGTCGCACGGCACGCCGACCGCTTGAGCCCCATGGTTGGAGAAGACGTTCAGAGCGGCCATGTAGGTCGGCTCTTCGGTGATGATGGCATCGCCCTTGTCGAACATGGCCCAAGCGAACAGGTCAAGGGCCTGCTGGGAACCGGTGGTGAGGAGAATCTCCTCCATGTCGACCGTCCGGCCAAGCCGGGGCGCCATGAACTTGATCAGGCTGCTGCGAAGAGAGGAGTCGCCTTCTGTAGCGGTACCATATTGAAGGAGCTCGCTGCCCCGATCCTTAAGCAGGTGGGCGCCTTCGGCGAACTTGTCGATGGGGAAGACCTCTGGGGCGGGCATGCCGCCGGCAAATGAGATCATCTTCGGGTTCTTGATGGCCTTGAAAAGGCCGCTGACAGCCGAGGGACGGAGGTTCTTCGCGAGAGTGCTGAAACTTTCGGTCCAAGCGTTGCTCATTTGGGTATCGCTCCTTTCAGGATTTGCTTGCTCTGACTGGCCGAGTGAACTTAACTTCGTTTTGTTCCCTTATAAGGGTACTTCTGAGCTTCAATTTTCAGGCGTTTCAACCGGCGTTCAGTTGGCGGGTGAGAGTTGAAGCCGTTGGGCTGGGTGGTGAAGCCGCTGCGCTTCATCGCCATCATGGCGTCGTAGAGCCCGTAAGGGTTGTAGCCAGCCTTAGCCAGCATTTTGACGCCGAAAGCGTCGGCTTCTATTTCCTGCTGACGGCTGAACCCTGACTCGGCAAGCATCCCCCCGGCAATCGTTCCGGCGCCGAGGAGAACTTTGGTGAGGGTGCTGTTGGACTTGCGGATGAGCTGGTCATAAATCAGCAGGCCAATTCCAGCCTCGGCAATGCGCCGGGTGCTCGTTTTGCCGAAGTGTCCCAGCTTAATGTGTCCCAACTCGTGTCCCAGCACGCCCGCGATCTGGTCTTCCGAGTTCAAAACCTTCATCAGCCCCTCGGTGACGTGAACCGAATACCCCGAGCCCTCGCTGGCCACCCATGCGTTCGGTTCAGTTTTGCTCTCGTAGTGGATGCTCCCCTGAGGCAGGGAAACTTCGGCGAGGGGGAAGGTCTTTTCCCACGCCCGCTGGACGACTTCTGGCCGTACGGCGGCCCAAAGCGCCGACCCTACGCAAAGGAAGCAAGCGACAAGCACGGTGAGACGGGTTCGTCTGTTCATAATTTTCCCCCCTTTAGGACGATATAACTGTAGCTTCATCATACCACGTCGGGGCAAAAGAGAACGGCCTCCTGTCCCTCCGAGGGAATACGCAAAAAAAACGGATTGGGGCGAACGGGAGGATATAATAAGTAAAGCTGGAGGCAGAAAGAGGAGTTGACTTGATGGCGGTTTCGTTGCGCATGTCGGTGACCGGGAGCCGGGGCAAAAGCGCCGTGGCTCGGATGATATGGGCTGGACTGTGCGGCTGCGGACTCCGGGCTTGGGCGCGGATAACCGGCGTCGTCCCCCACGCGCTGGGGCCGGACGGCTGCCGGATCATCCTGCGCCCGTCGGGAGCTCACGTGGAGGAAATGCGGTGGTGGCTGAAAAGCCTTCCGCCGAGCGCCGACGCCGTTGTGATGGAAAACAGCGCCGTGTCCCCGCCGCTTCAGAAGCTGTGCGGCCTGTGGCTGAAGCCTCAGGTCACCGTTCTGACGAACCTTCGGCCCGACCACGGGCAGTGGGGGCCGTCAGAGCCTCAAGTGTTGGACGCTTTGACTGATGCGGTGCCGCCCGGGACAATTCTGGTCGTTCCCGGCCCGCTGGCCGGCTCAAAGTTCTTCACGGCTCGTATGGCGTCCCGGGGCGCCCGGCTCGTCGGGGCCGAGCCGTTGGCCGGTCTTTCAGGGTTTCGGGCTGTCAACGCCGGCTTGGCCCTAGCGGCCTGCCAAGCCCTAGGAGTGGAACGAAGCCGCGCCGAGCTGGCTATCAGAGGCTGCGGCGACGGCCTCGCCGACTTTGCCCTGCTGCAAGTCGGCGCGGGACAACTGGCTTTCGCCTTCTCGGCCAACGACGTGACGTCCACGGCGGGGCTTTTCGCTTCTACAGGCTGGGAGGCGCAGGAGACGACCGTTCTCTATAACCACCGGTCTGACCGGCCTGACCGGCTTAAGATGTTCGAGCCGTGGCTCAGGGGGCCTTGGAAGGACGTCGCCGTCATAGGAGACCGTCCTCTGGGTTCTTGGCGAGGCAAGTGGCAGGACGTGAATGACTTCGACGGGCTCGGAGAGCTGGTGGCTCGGGCGGGTTTTGTCTTCGGGTGCGGAAACGCCGTGCGGGGTTTTCCACTGCGGTTCCGTTTGGCGATAGAAGAGGGACGGTGGGCGTATGGGAATTGAGCCGGCGGCTGTCATCGGCGTTGGCGTTGCGGTCTCGCTGCTTTTTGACCGGCGAACCGGCCTGGGCAGCGGCGGCTTTGTCGGCCCCGGTACGGTGGCGTTGAGTTTAGGAGACCCTCGGCGGCTGCTTTGGGGGCTTGCGGCGTCCCTGCTTGTCGCTGCTGCCCTGCGGCTGGGAGTGAGGCTTTGGGGCTGGTACGGCCGGACTCGGGTGGGCTTTGCGCTGCTTTTGGCCATCGTTTTCCGGCTGGCCCTGGGGCGCTTCATGCCCGAAGGGCTGTGGGTCGGCTGGGTCGTGCCCGGGCTGATTGCCGCCGACGTAGAGCGTCAGGGAGTTTGGGACACGCTGACAGCTGTGACTGCCACGTCGCTTGCCACGTCGTTTCTCGTGACGCTTGCCGGCGCGGCGGGGGCGGCGCTGTGAACTTGACGCAGTTTGACGCCGCCTGTCTGGCCCAGAGCCGACTGAAGCGGCGCAATCGGATTTTGCTGTTCTGCCTCGCTGCCGTGATGGCCCTTTTGTTCTTCGTCGGCGGCGGAACGTCCAGCCGGGAGGAAGGGCGGCTGATGGACCGGGTGAGCCGGGGGCACGAGGTCCTGTGGAACTGGCGGGAACGGGAGGGTCTTGGCCTTGACCTGACGGCTGACCCGTATCGAACCGGCATGATCGGCGTCGAGTGGAGCGAGATGAGCACCACGCTGGGACTGTTGGCGGCCAAACGCACGGCCTGCGACGCCCGCTGGTCGGTCGTCGTCGGCCGATGGTTCGACGAGCTGGGCTTGTCAGAGGGCGACGAGGTGTGCGTGTTCTCGTCGTCGTCGTTTCCCGGCATGATCTTGAACGTCCTAGCAGCCGCTGAGGCCCGACAGCTCCGCGTGACGGTGGTCTTGTCGCTGGGCTCGTCGACTTGGGGGGCTAACGTTCCGGGCGCTGGGTGGCTCGATATGGCGTCGTCCCTTCGCCGCGCCGGAATCATTCAGACCGGCGTGGACTTCTGCACGCCCGGCGGCGACGATGAGATCGGCGGCGAGCTGCCTCGGGAGACGCTGAAGATGATGAGGAACACGGCGGCCCGACACGGCGTCCCGTTCGTGGAACTCAAAAGTCTGGCTCAGGTGATCGACTGGAAGATGGATCTGGTCAGGCAGAAGAAGCCTCGGGTCGTCGTCTCGATCGGAGGTTCGGAAGCGAACCTCGGCGACGACCCGTCGGTCCTCAAGCTTCGTCCGGGACTTCACAGAACGCCGTCAGAGTTTCAGGGAACTGGCGTGATCGGCAGGTGTCTGGCCCAGAACGTGCCGGTGATTCACCTGCTGGAAATAAGACGCCTGTGCGCTGCAAACGGCATTCCGTTTGACGGCGCGCCGTCCAGAATCCTTCGCTCGAATCTGGCCGTCCCGTTCGCCGCCGTCGGCGTCGTCCTGTTTGCCCTCGCGATGGTTTTGTTCCGCCGCTGGGCTCTCTGGAAGCTGGATGGAACAGAAGAGGAATGACAAGAAGGCCGCAAAGCGCAGGGCGCTTTGCGGCCTTCTTATGTTGTTTTCTCTGAACGTTCGATAGCGGACTAACTTTCGGGCGAGTCGATCGCCCGTCTGCCAAGGCGGGCGACGACCGGCCAGAGAATCGACGAGATCACGGCGCCGACAATTCCCTGTACCAAGTTGGCCGGCATGTCGCCTAACGCTGCCGCCGGGCCGTACATGAAGCACTCACAGATAAAGTACCCAAAAGCCATCCATGAGCCCGCAACGAGCCCGCTGACCAGGGACAAAGGGGCTTTCCGCCGGAGCACTTGGAAGAGCATGGCAGCCAGCAGGCCTTCGATTCCCTTGACAACGAACGTAATCGGTACATACTGAACGTATCCCAACAGAAGGTCTGCCAAGGCGCTGCCCAGACCGCCGACCAGCGCGCCGGCAGCAGGGCCGAGCAGGTAGGCGCTCAGCATGACCATCGCGTCTCCGAGGTTGGTGTACCCCTTCGTCGCGATGCTGGGAATTGAAATGGCCATCGTCGTGACCGCCGTCAGCGCGGCAAGAACCGCGCAGACAGTCAGCCGTTTGGTTGATATCTTCACTCTGCAGGACTCCCTTCGCTGGACTGGGACTATCTTATAAGCTGACCGCCCGTTGGAACAGTGCCAGACGGGACCTCTTTGAGGCCGATCTGGACCGGCGGGCTCAAAGCAAAAGGAGGAATCTTGATGTCGGACGTCGTTCGCCGCTACACTCGGTTTATCCTTCGTGGGGAGCGAACCCCACGCCTTGCCAGACTGGAATCTGACGGCGCGTACACGCTGCTGGACGAAGGGTGGTTCTGCCCTCCGCTGCCGCTGGGCCGCCAGGTTGACGAAAGCGAAATCAGTTGGTGGCTGCCGCCCTGTCGGCCCACCAAGATCGTGGCAGTGGGGAAAAATTACAGGGCCCACGCGGCGGAGTTCGACGGCCAAGTGCCGGAGGTCCCGCTTCTTTTCGGCAAGGCCCTTTCCAGCCTGTCGGCTCACCGAGATCGAATCGTCCGTCCCGAAGGCTGCGGGCGTTTTGACTTGGAGGGAGAGCTGGCCGTCGTGATGGGGCACCGGGCCAGCCGAGTCGGCGAGTCGTCGGCGCTTCAGTACGTCGCCGGGTTCACAGTGGCCAACGACGTGACCTGCCGAGACTGGCAGAAAGCCGACGGCCAGTTCCATCGGGGCAAGTCGGCCGATGGGACCTGCCCGATCGGCCCGTACCTCGTCCAGGGAATTTCCCCTGATGACTTGGGAATAGAGACCCGTCTGAACGGCAAGACCGTTCAGTCCGGCCGAACGGGGCAGATGATATTTTCCATCGCCCGTCTGGTGGCCTACATCTCCAGTTCCATGACGCTCGAGCCGGGCGACGTGATCTTGACCGGGACGCCGGCCGGCGTGACGCCGATGCTTCCCGGCGACGTCGTAGAGGTGGAGATCGAAGGGCTGGGCGTCCTTCAAAACGAAATCATCGGTTAAACGAAAAGCAGTCGGGCCGTCTCTGACTTGAGACGGCCCGACTGCTTTATGCGCTTTGGGAAAAGCTACTTTATTGCGGCCTTGAAGACCGATTCTACCGCCTCGGGGGAGGGGACGCCCTCGTGGAGTTTTTCGTCTCCGACGTAAAACGTGGGAACCAGATAGTAGTCGTACTTCCCCGCGGTCTCCGGGGCTTCGCTCTCCTCAATCATCGTCAGGGGAACGTCCTTGTACTCCGGGTGCGCGGCGAACAGGTCTTCCATCATTTTTCGCGCCCTCTTGCAGTGCGGACAGTTCTTCAGGTAAAACAGGGTTACTTTCTTCATCGCAGTCGCCTCCTTAAGGTCGTTTACTTCAAAACGTACTCTTTTGTTACTCCCGCGGCCAAGGGCTTTTCGCCCACCAGCGGCGCGGGATCCATCCACCGGCCGTTCAACCCCACGCCCAAGTGAAGGTGCGGCCCGGTCACTCGGCCGGACGAGCCGGAAAGGGCGATGGCCTGACCTGCCTTGACCCGCTCTCCGGCGGAAACGTCGATCCGGGACAGGTGCATGTAGACCGAGATGACGCCGCCGCCGCTGTCCACGTAAATGGACTTGCCGGCAAAGTAATGGTCGCCGGTGAGAATAACAGTCCCGTCGACGGCGGCGTGAACCGGCGTGCCAAGCGGTGCCCGAAAATCAAGCCCGCCGTGGGGGCTTCGCCTCTGGCCGTTGTACACCCGCGTAAAGCCAAACGGGCTGGTGACGACGCCTGCCACTGGGCGGACGAACGGCCACGACAGGGGCCCCTGAACCGTCTGGGTCTTCAGGGCCTCTGAGACGACGGCTCGCTCCTGAGCGATGCGTTGGAGCACATCCTGAGGCGGCGAGACGAACGACGGCGCGACGGACAGCCGCTCTTCCGGGTAGCTGAGGGGAGTTATCTTAACCTGCCGCCGCAGCTGCCAAGTCTTGTTCCCTCTGACGAGCGTCAGAAGGACCGGCATATTTTTCCCCTCGGACGTTTTGTCCAGCGGCGTTCCCAGCAAAGTGCGGTACAATCCGTTCGTGCCGCCGAGGCCAAAGGTTCTGCCGGCCCAGTTGATCGACAGCCGATCAAAGTTCGACGGGCCGCTGATCTTGACGAGAAACGGCTGTCCAACCGGCGCCGCCTCAGGCATGGTCCAAGAGATCTTCTCCTCGGCGTGGCCGACGGCGCAGGCGAGGAGAAGGGCGGCAGCGCAGGAGAAAATTTTTTTCACTGGCTTTCCCTCCATGTAGGATGCTTTGACCATATACTACCGCGAAAGGAGGACTTCTCAACGGGAAAGATTCGTAACCAGGCTATGCAAAAAAGAAACGAAAAAACAGCGATTTAGTGTATAATTTATACAAACATCTTGATGGTAGCACAAAGCTGAACCGGAGGTGCGATATGAAATTTCGTCTGGCGTTATGCAGCGTCATCTTGGGAGCGACCGCGCTCAGCGCCGCTCCAAAATCATACGACCTGATTGTCGCCGGGGCTGGAACCGGCGGGTGCGCGGCGTCGATTCAGGCGGCCCGCATGGGCCTGAAAGTAGCGCTGTTGGAGCCGACCGGCTGGGTCGGCGGGCAAATGACCGCTGCCGGCGTGACGTCTCTGGACGACCTTCGGCGCAACCGCACCGGGCTGTACGGCGAGTTCCTGAACCGGCTCCGCCGCTATTACAAGAACTTGGGAGTGAACAGCGGGATCTGCTACTGGGGCGGCGACACGGCCAGCGGCAGCGCGTCGGTGGAGCAGAAAATCCTGCTGGACATGATGGCTGAAGCCGGGGCGATCGACCTGTTCCGCCACACGACGGTTCAGTCGGTCCTAGAGGAAAACGGCCGTGTTAAAGGCGTCAAGGCGCTCACCCCAAAAGGGGCGGTCGAGTTTCGTGCGCCCGTGACGATTGACGCGACCGAGCTGGGGGACATCCTTCCGATGACGACGGCTCGGTACAGGGTCGGCAATTCGGTTTCGCCTCACATTAACCCGTCGAGTTCCATACAGGACATCACCTGGGTGGCGGCGATTCACAAGAGAAAGGACGGTGTCCCTGAGCCGCTGAAAGCTCAGCTGGTCGACGAATATCACGCGATGCGGGTGCGCCTTTTCAGCCCGATCGTCTCGCCTGACGGCAAGTTCTGGGGGAAAGGGCGAGCGCCGTACAACAAGCCGACATTCGACGCGTACCGGGCTATTCCTGACCCGGACTGGAACCTTCGGGTTGTCGGCGACAAGGCGGACACGTGGCAGAACGTCACGTCCACCAGCCTGAACTGGGGCAACGACTACCCGGGCCGCAAGGCGGACAAGCGGGGGCTCCCTGCTCGGTACCTGACCGACGAAGCGTTCCGGCGGAAGGCTAACGCGGCGGCCCTGCGGCGGACCCTCGGGCTTTTGTACTACTACCAGAACAGCTTGGGCGGTTCGGACTGGACGGTGGACACTCGGCAGGGGTACGCCGAGTCGGGCGACAGCCCGCTGAACGTCGCCTCCTCCGTGCCGGCGTGGGCTAAAGAAATCGTCGCCAATATGCCGCCCATTCCGTACGCTAGGGAAAGCCGCCGGTTGGTCGGGCTCTACACCCTTCGGGCGTCGGACATCGAGCGGCCGCTGGGCGCGGACAGGACGTCGAACCGATTCAGCGACGCGGTCGCCGTCGGCGAGTACCCGGTTGACATTCACGGTTCCCGCCAAGCCGATTCGCTGGAAAAAGACCTCGGCGAGACGCCGGAAGCCTTTCCGACCAAGTGGCATGCCGGGACGTTTCAAGTTCCGATTCGCTGCCTGATCCCTGAGCGCCTTGACGGCTTTTTGGCCGCGGAAAAGAACATCTCCGTTTCCCGAATGGTCAACGGGGCCACGAGGCTTCACCCCATCACGATGCTGACCGGGCAGGCGGCTGGGGCTCTGGCGGCGCTGGCGGTCAAAAATAATCTGCAGCCTCGGGACGTGCCGGTCTCGTTGGTTCAAGATCAACTGCTCCGCGACCGCTCGATGCTGTCGCTCTCGCTTTTCAGCGACGTCCCGACAACCAGCGACGATTGGCCGGCGGCCCAGTTCGCGGCCATCGCGGCGGTGAAGCCGTTGGGCAAAGACGTTTTCGGCGCGTCCTTCCCGGTGAGAACTCAGGAGATGACGGACGCGGTTTACACGGTTATGGGGCTGCCGCTGCCAGAAGAGGCCGGCGAAAGCGAGGAGTGGGCGGCGCAGGGAGACCTTCGTCGGGTCATGGAAAACGCCGCGCCGGGCTTGACCGGCTGGCTGACCTTCCTGACCGACGACCGGGCGCCGCTTCGCCGGATCGTCCTCGCTCAGGTTCTTCACGCCGCAGCCGTGGAGAGGGGAAAAGCTCAGATACAGCGTCAAAGAGGGAAGTAGATTTTACCGGAGAAAGAAGACGATGGGAGGAGAAAGCATGAAGATTGTTGTGTTGGACGGATACCCGGGGAACCCGGGGGACCTGAGCTGGGACGGACTGAAAGCCCTCGGAGATTTAACGGTCTACGACCGGACGTCGTACGACCAAGTGGCCGAGCGGTGCGCCGGCGCCCAAGTCGTCTTGACGAACAAGTGTCCGGTGCGGAAGGAACATATCGCCCAGCTGCCGGAGTTGAAATACATCGGCATGATCGCCACAGGGTATGACCCGGTGGACATCGCGTTCGCCAAAGAGCGGGGCATCGTCGTCACGAACGTTCCGGGCTACAGCAGCGAACACGTAGCGCAGCTGGTCTTCTCCCTCATTCTTGAACTGGCCGACCGAGTCGGCCTGCACGATGGGGCAGTCAAAAACGGCGAGTGGATGAACTGCCCGGACTTTACCTTTCAGAAGACGCGGATCTTCGAACTGGCCGGCAAAACGATTGGGATCGTCGGCTATGGCTCAATTGGACGTCGGGTTGGCCAGATCGCCCGAGGCTTTGGCATGACGGTCCTTGCGTCGGCCCGCTCGGCGAAGCCGTCCGAGGACGGAGTGTCTTTCGTGCCGCTGGACGAGGCGTTCAGCAAGTCCGACGTGGTGACTCTCCACTGTCCTCTGACGGATCAGACCCGCGGCTTGGTCAACCGAAGCCGCGTCGCGTCGATGAAGCGCGGCGCGATCCTGATCAACACCGCCCGCGGCCCGTTGGTAGATCAAGAGGCCGTTCTGGAAGGGCTGAAAAACGGCCAGCTGGGCGGCGCCGGGCTGGACGTGCTCGGCAAAGAGCCGCCGCTGCAGATCTGCGAGTTGGTGAAGCAGCCGAACTGCGTTGTCACCCCGCACATCGCCTGGGCGAGCGCCGAAGCGCGTGTGCGGCTCATGGATCAGCTGGCGGCAAATTTGAGCGCTTGGCTTGCTGGGCGCCCTGTCAACGTGGTGAACGGATAAGAAACGCCCGGAGTCTAAAGAACTCCGGGCGTTTTATTATGGGGGGGAGAAACCACCCGTGCGTCCGCACTGAGGGTAGTTGTCGGACCGGCAGACGCCGCTATAATCGGGATATAAAGTCGTAAAAGAAATTACCCTAAAGAAGGAGGAGTTCAAATGCGGCGGTTTTATTTGGCAGGTTTCGTTGGGGCGGTTCTTGCCGTTTTTGGGGCGGGCGCTTGGGCGAGCGATTTTTACGAGCTGCGCGACAAGTTCGCCGATCAGGCGATTCGCGTGATTGACCACAACGAAAAAGTGATCACCAACGTGATGAACCAGGTGAATTTTGAAGAGGGTTTTCCGTACGGGGATTTTCTCGTGTCGGCCCGGCTTCTTCGAAGCCAGATTGAGCACATTCAGGATTTGGCGGAGTACAAGCAGCTCATTGCCGAGTTCGGTCAATGGACCAAACCGTTGGAACGGGTCGTGAAGGAGCACGACATGACTACGACCTTCAGGGCCCAGCAGCTGGCCTCGATGCTTGACCGGCTGTCCGACGAGAAACTGATTCCCAAGCCGAACGCAGGGCAAGCTCTGTTTGTGCCGGCCCAGCTGTGGCTGCGGAACAAGGACGTGATCAAAGAACTGGTGTCGGCCCATCAAGCGCTGAACGACATGGCCGTTCTGTTCACCAAAGACGTGGAAAGCGTCAAGCGGTACTACAACTCGATAAACTACAAAGACCTTCCGTCCGACTCGGTCATTCGCAGAAACCTTTTTGACCGAAACCCAAGGCTCTGGCCGCCGATGAAGCGGGACCTTGATAAATGGGAAATTTACAAGCTGTACGGGGCTGAGCGGTGGCTTCAGCGCGATTTGACGGTCAACTCGTCGTTCCTCTCCTATGTCGATAAGTTCGACCGGTATGCCGTCCAGCTTCCTGAGGCGCGTCGGCAGGTTCAGGGGCTGTACAAGCTGTTCTCCGACTACAGGGAAGCCTTTTCCAAGTCAACCGAATACCCAGCAGCCAATTTGCCGGCGTACATTCACGCCCCAAACCTGAAAGAACTCGCCTCGGAGCGCTTGGTCGATAAAATGCAGGATTGGATAGATTTCAACGCGAGCTGCGTCAATCTCCTTCTCAGGAAGGACTACGACGCGGCGCGGAAATACGGGGAGCTTCTGAAAGTCTATAACGGAAGCGATCTCAGCTCCGTCTGTGACAAGACTCACGTCCTTTACAAGAACGCCCGCGGGTCAAGCGAGAGCACGGCTCAGGCGGCGATGAAGTCGTTCCAAGAGCCGATCAGAAACGCGTACCAAAAGTTGAAAGACACCCTGCGGAACTAAGCGGGGAGAAGAGAACTGCGCTGGACGGCCGAAACGGCCGTCCAGTTTTTTTGAAAAAAAGCAAGACTCTCAGTATTTTTTTATCTTTCGGTTGAGCCTTGAAGATGTAAAATAATTATAAGTAAGTCTCCACTTATATTTTTAAATCATTCGTGGGTTCGGCCGCTCGGCGCGGCGAGGGGGAAAACGGTTCGGCAGAATTTTCGGTGAAGCTGTTTTTGCTAAGGAGGACAAAATGGTCAGAGAAAAGATCCTGAAATTTTTTCTGGAGCGGTTTGCCAAACACCCCTTCTTTGTGAAGATGGACGAAGAGAAATTTCTTGTCGGGACGGGAGAGCCGGAGTTCACGCTCAGGATTAACGGCCCCATATCCCTTGTGAGTCTGTTGGAAAGTACCTCTCTTGCGCTGGGCGAGGCGTACATGGACGGCACGATTGACGTCGAAGACGGCTCGTTATACTCCGCGCTCGACGCTCTTTTGAGCCAGATGGACAACTTTTCTACGAACCAGCACTCGCTGCGCCGCCTTCTGTTCCCCTCCACGTCGAAAAAGAACCAACTTCAAGCGGTTCAGAGCCACTACGATATCGGCAACGAGTTTTACAAGCTCTGGCTCGACGAGTCTATGAGCTATTCGTGCGGGTACTTTAAAACGTCCGGCGATACGCTTCACGACGCGCAGGTCAACAAGGTGAACTACATTCTTGAAAAGCTGCACCTGAAAGAGGGCATGTCCCTTCTTGATATCGGCTGCGGCTGGGGCTTTTTGCTCATTCAGGCCGCGAAAAAGTACAAGGTTCGCGGCACGGGCGTCACGCTGAGCGAAGGGCAGTACAACTACTTCAGCCGGCAGATTGCCGACCTCGGCTTGGAAGACACGCTGGAAGTCCGGCTGATGGATTACCGGGACCTTCCGAGTTGGGGACGAACGTTCGACCGGGTCGTCAGCGTGGGCATGTTGGAGCACGTCGGGCGGGACAACTATCGAAAATTCATGGACTGCGCGAGCAGCGTGATGAACGACGGCGGAGTCTTCCTTCTGCACTTCATCAGCGCTCTGAAGGAGTACTCCGGGGATCCGTGGATGAAGAAGTATATTTTCCCGGGCGGGATGATTCCCAGCCTGCGCGAAATTATTTCCCAGATGGCCGAGTTCAACTTTCACACGCTGGACGTGGAGAACTTGAGGCTTCACTATTCCAAAACTCTGCTTTGCTGGGAGAAGAACTTCATGGAGCACTCGGACGAGATTAAAGCGCAGTACGGGGAGCGGTTCTTCCGTATGTGGCACTTATACCTTGCGGCGTGCGCCGCCTCGTTCCATAACGGCGTCATCGACCTGCACCAGATTTTGTTTTCCAAAGGCATTAATAACGAACTGCCGATAGTTCGCTGGTATTAGCAGCGGGAACCGCAAAGAAATCGCGCCGCCTTGAGGCCATCAACGGCTTCAAGGCGGCGCGATCTTTTTGTTTAATAAAAACTCGATGGAGAAAAAGGTTAATGGGACAGCAGCTTGTTCAGCAGCTGCTCGATGACGTCTTCCTCAGGATTGTCGGTAGCCATTTGAACCGGCTGAGGAGGAATTGTCCCGCCGAAGCAGACCGCGTAGGGCAGTTTCCGCTCCCGTCCGTCCGAGGGTTTGTTCACCGGATAGCCGTGGTAGAGCAGCTCGGTGGATCCGCCGCCGTCGAGGTTCAGCAGGTCCGTGAAGCCTAAGTACTGCCCGAGTGTCGTCGCCTCGTCCAAGGTCAGGCCGGAGCTGTGCCACGGGGCTCTGCCGTCAACTGCCAGCCACCAGACCGTCTTGCCAATGCGGCCGACGAGGGTTCTCGGATGGCGGCGGTTGATCACTCCGACCGCTATCCCTTCGTTCATCCGCTGAATTTTTCCGTCCTTCAACAGCAGCGGGCCGCCCTGAAGCGCGCCAACCGTTCCTTGGGCGTTCTCGTCTCGCCACTGAACGTTCAGCGTAATCGGGTCGCCTTCGGAGAGACGTCCGTTGATCGATCGGTCTTCCAGCAGCCAGTCGGTCGGCTTCATCGTCGTCGGGTCAGACTGAAGGAGGCGCAGTTTGCCTTTCGAGAGCGAAAAAAGCCGGGTCGCCGACGACATGGCGACCGATCGACCGAGTTCGCCTGAAAAAAATCCCAGCTCGCCCGGCAAGGTCTCTTTGTTGATAGTCCGCGGGACGCCGACCTGACGGCCGCCGTTTTGCAGCTGAATGCGAAAGTCGCCGGAACCAAAAAAGGTGCCGCCGTTCGCCTTCCAAGCCACCATGGAGCGCTGCGGGTAGGCGGTGTTCTGAGGAACGCCGCTGATGAATATGGTGCCGATAGGTTGCCCCATGTAAAAATAGCCGCCGTTGATCGCCGCCTCGGAGCCGGTGATTCTTCCGTATTCGCTCAAAGGCAGAGAGCGGTTGTTACTGAGCTGCTGAGACGTAGTCACATAGGTGTCGGACAGTTTGGCCGGCGACCAGCCGGCAAAAAAGAGCGTCTGAATCGACGAATCTGTTGCCGCAGGAACAACGGCTGAGCCGGGCAGCTGCTTCGCTTGGGCTTGAGCGATCGCCGCGCTGGCGACCTTCGGGGTGACGACGTCGTACCGGGGGTTGCCGTCGATGATGGACAACCGCAGATTTTTCGGAAGACGGCCTTGGATCTTCTGCAGGAAGCTTGACGCTTCGTCGTAGGTTTCAAACGACGCCAGAGAGACCTGCCAACCTGCAGGCGGCCGGCCTGTGCCAGTTCGTCTGAGCCAAAGCGTCCCGGCTGGGGAGGAGAACTTCTTGTCCCAGATCAGGGCCTGCCGACAGTCGCCCAGCCATTTCGCCAGCTTTTGAGCTTCTTGGGGCGTCAAAAGGACGTCGGGGTTTTCCCACAGTTCGGACGGCGCGGCGGGCTTGACTTGTTCTGCCAAGATCAGAGTCCCCTGCCGGATCTGTTCGGTCCAAGCCGGCGGCGGCGTTCCGTCGCCGCAGAGCCAGTTCGCAAGCTGGGCTTCGTGAGACCAGCCCATAGACAAAAACGCGAAGTAAACCGCGTCGCCTTGGGTAACCGGCTGAGCGGGTGAGACGGTAGAAATATCGATGATTCCCCACTCGGACGCCGCCTCAAACGCGGTGGGAACGAGGGACGGCGTTCGGGCGAGGGTCGGCAGGTCGAGGCTTTGGAAAATCGTCTCTAAAAGCTCTTCTGTGGATACCGTCTGTCCGACGGCGGCGCTTTCTGCCGGCCCGGCAAGCGGCACGGCAAAAACGCAGCAGGCCGTCAGCAGGGTCAGAGCCGCTCGGCACAGAGAAAAAATCATACAAAAACCTCCTTATAACAACGTCGTCAAGTGTTAAAGACCTTGACGGAATCCGCTTCTTGCGCCGCCTCATTGAAGTACGGACGCCGTCGGCTTTTCCGCTTGCGGTCGTCCCGGTCGGGAAGTCGGCCGTCCAACAGCGCGGTATCGGCACGTTCAGCTTGGCGCGCCCTTGATCGCGGAATATAGGGGCAAAGAATAAAAATCCAAGCCATATTGTACTTCAACGCGGCCTGCAAGGATAGAAGATGATGAGGAGAGTGAAACGCCGCTTCTCAAACGTTGACAGCCTTCTGAAAGGTGGTTATAATGCCCTCTGTTACTGGAGTTCCTTCTCGACTGCCGGCGTGGGGATATAGCTCAGCTGGGAGAGCGCTTGAATGGCATTCAAGAGGTCAGGGGTTCGATTCCCCTTATCTCCACCATTTTTTCGCGCCGGCCGTTGGAAACGTCATACGGGGATATAGCTCAGCTGGGAGAGCGCTTGAATGGCATTCAAGAGGTCAGGGGTTCGATTCCCCTTATCTCCACCAGAAGAGAACGAAATGACTCCGTCATTTCTTTGAGGCCGGCTCGATGAGCCGGCTTTTTTGTTTGCTCGACAGGATTTTGAAAACTCCGAAAAGCTCTGTTTGAGCGGGCGCCTGTCGTATAATACAGACGAAACGCCCACGACGGGAGGAGTTATTCGTTGAAGCTCAGTCGATCCATTATCGCGCCGGTACTCGGACTGGCCGTTGCTCTGGCAGTCGCCGCGACGATTCCATTTTGGGGCGGGCGCCGCGCGCCGCTGAAACGGCAGATTTTTGCCATGGACACGGTGTTCGAACTGACGCTGTGGGGCGCCGGTCAAGATGACATGGACGCGGCGGTCGCCTTGGCAGGGAGCGACGGCCGATTCTTTTCCCGGCAGAACCCTGACTCGCCGGTCGCGGCTCTGAACCGGGCGGCCGGTCATGGGCCAGTCCAAGTGCCCGAACGGCTCGCGTCTTTGATGACCCGGGCGCTTGGCTGGACGAAGCGGACCAACGGCGCGTTTAACCCGATGATCGGCCCGATCGTGGACCTGTGGGGTATTGGAACGGACAAAGCCCACGTTCCCTTTCCGCGGGAGATTCGGGAGGCCTTGCCGAGGTGTCGGTGGCAGGACGTGAAAATAGACGGAAGGTCTGTCGAGCTGAGCCAAGGGCAAGTGCTGGATCTGGGCGGCATCGCCAAGGGAACCTGCGCCGACGATCTGCGCCAAATGCTTCAGAGCCGCGGCGTGTCGGCGGGCGTTTTAAACCTCGGCGGCAACGTGGTGGCGTTCGGCCGAAGGCCAGAAGGCGGCGCGTGGCAAATCGGCGTTCAGGACCCGTTGGACGAGCGGGGCGCGATTTTTGGCATAGTCTCCCTGCCGGACGGCGGTTCGGTCGTCACGTCCGGCCCCTATGAGCGGTACTTCTTTCAAAACGGACGCCGGTATCATCACCTGTTTGACCCGGCGACCGGCCGCCCTGCCGAGTCGGACCTGCAGGCTGTGACGGTCGTCAGCGAACGCTCAGAGGACGGTGACGCCTTGGCAACGGCCCTGTTCGTCCTCGGTTCGGTCAAGGGGGAGGAGCTCCTCAAGTCCTTGCCGGGGATTGACGCCATTTTTGTCGGTCTCGGATGGGTCAAGGTGACTCCCGGCCTGAAAGGCCGCTTTGAGCTGACCGACGAGGCGCCTTATGAGATCCGGTGATCGGCTCATCATCACAATTTTAGGCGTTGCCGTGACGGCGGCGGTCGTCGGCTGGGTCGCAGTCCGTTCTGCCGGCGGGCCGCTGAAAGCCCGGGTTGCTCGAAACGGCCAGACCATTGAAGTCTTTCGTCTGGGGAAAACTGCCGAGCCAGTCGAGCGGACGTACTCGTCGCCGGAGGGGAAAAACGCCGTGCGGATAACTTCCAGCTCGGCAGAAGTGGTCTGGAGCGACTGCCCGGATAAACTGTGCGTGGCCGCAGGCCCGCTGACCCGTCCGGGGCAGTCGGCAGTATGTCTGCCGCACCGTTTTTCCGTGACGATTGAAGGGGACGGAGGCGGCAAACTTGACAGCGTTTCCCGCTAAGAAAATATCGCCGGCTCGGCGCGTCGCCCTGTGGGGACTCATGGCTGCCATGGCTTTGGCGGTCAACCAGCTTGAACTGTTGATCCCCATGCCGCTCGCCGGGGTTCGCCCCGGATTCGCCAACATCTTTCCTATGGCGGGGCTCTTTCTTTGGGGGCCGGCTGCCGCCGTTTCGATTGGCGTCGTTCGCATCTTGCTCGGCGGGCTCATAAACGGTTGGGGCTTCGGCTTTTTGTGCAGCGCCGCCGGGGGGCTTCTCAGCTTGGCGGCGTCGGTTCTGTTGTACCGGCTGTTCCGCGGGGACGTCTCGATCCTGTGGCTCAGCTGTTTTTCGGCGCTCGTTCATAACGCCGGCCAGTTGGCGGTCGCTGGATTCGTCGTTGGGTGGCGGGCGGTGGCATGGTACGGCCCGATGATGGTCTCTTTGGGCCTCATCACCGGGCTGACCGTCGGAATTTTAGCCGGGCGGATCGTCGGGCTTCTCGGGCCGTCCGGACAGAGAGCAGGAAGGAATGAAAAATCTCATGCCAGTCATTGACGTGCATGTTCATCTGTACCCGCCGGAAATACGGGACGACCAAACGGCCATTTCGGCACGGGAACCGTATTTTGACAAACTGACCCACAACAACGTCCACAAATGGGGTACCGCCGAAGAGCTGATCGCCCGCATGGACGACGAGAAGATCGACCAGTGCTGGGCGTTTGGCTTCGCGTTCCGTGACTTGGGACTGTGCCGAATCTGCAACGACTATCTGATTGAGGCCTCTCGGAAGTGGCCCGGACGGATTATCCCCTTTGCGGTCGTCCCGCCGCTGGCCCGGGGAGCCGGGGCGGAAGTCGAACGGTGCGCCGCCGCCGGGTGCGCCGGCGTGGGAGAGCTTTTTCCCCAAGGACAGGGCTTCAGCTTAGACGACGCTCGTCAAACCGGAACTCTCGTGCGGGCCGCGTCCGACTGCGGAATGCTGATTAACGTGCACACTGCTGAGCCGGTGGGGCACGATTACGCCGGGAAAGGGAACGTGGGGCCAAGAGAAGCGGCTCAGTTTTGCCTCAACCACCCGGAAGCCAGAGTGATCTTTGCGCACTTTGGCGGCGGGCTGTGGCTTTACGAGACCATGCCGGAAATGAAGCTGGCTCTGAAAAACGCCCGATACGACACGGCGGCTTGGCCCTTCCTGTACGGCGGCGAAGTCCTCTCCGCCGTCCGCGCCGCCGGCGCCGGGGAAAAGCTCCTGTACGGGACCGACTGGCCGATTCTGACGGGGCGGAAGTTCTCGTCCCGGCTGGAAGCGTCCGGCTTGAACGAAACTGAAATGGCTGCTTTTCTCGGCGGCAACGCCGCGGCTTTTATCGGCTCGCGGGCGGACTGAACTGACCGCGGCGGGAGCTAGGGCGGTATTGACAAGGCCGACGCGCGTGGGGTAAAATGCTCCGTGCTGGTGAAGCGCACAGGGGCGGTTAGCTCAGCGGAAGAGCGCCTGCCTTACAAGCAGGTTGTCACAGGTTCGATCCCTGTATCGCCCACCATACGGGGTTGTAGCTCAGTTGGTTAGAGCGTCGGCCTGTCACGCCGAAGGTCGCGAGTTCGAGTCTCGTCAGCCCCGCCATTCGCCATCCATTCAACGGCGAGATAGCTCAGTTGGTAGAGCAACGGACTGAAAATCCGTGTGTCCCCAGTTCGATTCTGGGTCTCGCCACCATTTTGTTTCTTCTGCGGAAGTAGCTCAGGGGTAGAGCACGACCTTGCCAAGGTCGGGGTCGCGGGTTCAAATCCCGTCTTCCGCTCCATGGCGGCATAGCCAAGTGGTAAGGCAGAGGACTGCAAATCCTTTATCCCCAGTTCGAATCTGGGTGCCGCCTCCACATTCCTCGATAGCTCAGTCGGCAGAGCGGGTGACTGTTAATCACTAGGTCGCAGGTTCAAGTCCTGCTCGAGGAGCCAAACTACAAAAGTCCCGTGCGATATCGTCGCGCGGGACTTTATTTTATTTGGCCTACAGAAAGGGTCTTCGACGGCGTTTATGAGCCGTTGAACGGTTGTTCGTCAAAACGGCCCTCGGAAAACGAGCGGCCACAGGGCGCCCAGAAAAAACGTCCCTGCCGTCGAAAGATTGGAGCTTCCGAAAAATCAGGCTCAATCCTCTCCTTGCGGCTCTCCGGCTGGTTCGGTAACATAAACAAAAGTCTGAAAGGAGGCTGACACGATGAAAAACTTTTTCCTTGCGTCTCTCGCGGCGCTGGCGGTCTTCGGCGCGGCGCCGTTCCTTCAGGCTCGGGAGAGCTGGACGGCGTGTCCGTCTTCGCCGAGCGAACCTCCTTTTTCCAAGAAAGGGACAAATGACGGGGAGGGGCTGGAATGGGAGCTGACCGACCAAGATGTTCAGGCGTTTTTAGGCCTGCTGGGACAAGGGCTGGGCGCTGCCCTGACGGGGCAGGGCAGTTTCGTGATGGTCGCGGACGGCGACGTGCTGAACGTCTTGGCCCAGATTGATCCGGCCGCGTCGGTGCTGGTGCCGGCAGTGGCCGATCGGGGGCCAGAAGAGGCGAAAAAACTCGCCCGAGCTCTCGAAAAACGGCAGGGAATTTGTCCGTTTGTCCTGAGCCTGAGCCGCGGCCAGCTGTCGCTGGCCGGTCTCGTCGAGCCGATTGAAACGGTTCTTGCTCGGCAGGGAAGAGCCGGAACTCTCGCTCAGCTGGCCAACCGGTGGAAAAAATTTGGGACGCCCCTTTCGGCGGTGGCGGGCGCAGTGGAGTCCCTGCCGGACGATCTGTTCTCCCGAGAGGAAAAGGACGCGTTTCTCGCCGAAATCGAGTCAAGAATGCCGCTGTTCGTCTGAGCGCCCAAGCGGCTGATCCGGCGCCGGTGAACTGAGTCAGCAGTAGTTAGGTAAAATGTAGTATACTTTTAAAAGTAAAATGCTTGGCGTGTTTCGAGAATACTCTATATGGGGAGGAACTGGGCATGTCATGGGAAAGCGTTGAAGGAGCACTGACGGTCACTTTCGATCCACTGTGGACAACGGTTATTGCGCTGCTTCTGCTGCTTCTGGGGTACTGGCTGAAAAAAGAAGTCAAGTTTTTTGAGACGTTCTGTATCCCGGCGCCAGTCCTGGGCGGCCTGCTGATGGCCATCGTCGCTTTGGTCGTGCACCACAGCGGCGGACACATTAAGTTCACCACGTCGCTTCAGACGCCGATGATGCTGGCGTTCTTCACGACGGTCGGCATCGGCGGCAGTTTCAGCCTGCTCAAACGGGGCGGCAAGGCGCTGATCGTCTACTTGGTCTTCTGCTGGTGCTTGGCGGTGATCCAGAACGTCGTCGGTTCCGGTCTGGCGAAGACGTTGGGCATTCACCCGGTGCTGGGTATCATGGCCGGCGCGGTGTCGCTGGAAGGCGGTCACGGCGCGGCCGCGTCGTTTGGCGCGATGGTCGAGGGCATGGGGATTTCCGGCGCGTCGGCTGTCGCTATCGCGTCCGCCACGTTTGGTCTGATCGCCGGCGGCCTTTTGGGCGGGCCTGTCGCTGTCGGGCTGATTCGCCGTCACAAGGTGAAGATTGAGGCGAGCCAGGAGGAAATTTACCAGCAGAACGCGTCCGATCTTCTGGAAGGCAGCGCCGAGTCTCAGATTACCAGCCACGGGTTCCTTAAAATGCTCGGGTTGGTTCTGGTCTGCATGGCGGTCGGTGCTCTGCTGGGCGGCAAGATCAAGGAGTGGAGCGGCTTCAGTCTGCCCGGATACGTGTCGGCCATGTTTGTGGCCGTCGTGCTGCGCAACCTCAATGACAAGCTGGGCTGGATAACTATTCGGTCGAAGTCGATTTCTCTGATCAGCGACGTGTCCATCGGCGTGTTCCTTACCATGGCCATGATGAGCCTGCGCATTTGGGACCTGTACGACTTGGCCGGGCCGCTGTGCGCCATTCTGGCCGTTCAGACGGTTTTGCTGGCTCTTCTCACGATTTTCATCCTGTTCCCGCTGCTGGGCAAAGACTACGACGCGGCGGTCATGTGCGCCGGTGTGATGGGGCACGGGCTTGGCGCCACTCCCAACGCGGTAGCCAACATGGGCGCCATGTGCGAGAGGTACGGCGTGATGTCCCACAAGGCGTTCCTCATTGTCCCTCTGTGCGGCGCCGTTTTGATCGACTTAGTCGGCCTTCCGAATATCGTGTGGTTCATCAACTATTTTGTCAAGTAAGCGGCAGAAAGAACCGATTTATCGGGCCCTTCGGCGGAAGCCGAAGGGCCCTTTTGCGTCGGTGGGGAGTTTTATTGAAAATAAATAGATAAAAAAGGGTACTCCGCGTAGCGAAGAAACGTTTATAATCGAATGCACCAATAAACGGGGAACTTTTGGGAAGGGGGATTCGACGGAGATGTCGTCAAGGTTTCGATGCATAGCCTGCGGCGTCATGCTGCTCGGGGTCTGTTCATGGGCGTTTGCCGGCGTTCGGCCGTCGTGGTTCTCCGGTCATGAGAGCGACCCGGCGTATCAGTTCCGCCTTGCCACCGCGTGGGAAAAAGGAGTAGGCGTGAAGCGAGATCCCAGCCAGGCGTTCTTTTGGTGCCGGCTGGCCGCTTCCGGTGGGCTTGTGGAAGCTCAGTACCACCTGTCGGTCATGTACAGCTCCGGGATTGGGACTCCGCGGAACGTGAAAGAGGCGGCTAGGTGGTGTCTGAAAGCGGCGGAGGGCGGAGACCCGTCGGCCCGTTTTGACTACGGCGTGATGTGCATGAACAGTCAGGGCGTTTCGCGGGACTATCAAGCGGGAGTCAAATGGTTCCTTTCTGCTGCCGCTTTAGGCAACGTGGACGCGATGAACTGCCTGTCGCTGTGTTACCGTCTCGGCATGGGAGTTGACCGAAGCCCACAAACGGCTGACGTTTGGCTTCGTCGGGCTCAAAAACAGCAGACCGCGTCCTCCTCGGCGGCGCTCGCCTGCTCGGAGTGATTTTAAAAGAGTTTCATTTGAATCCGAAAGGCTTGAAGCCTTTCGGTTTTTTTGTGCGCCGAGATTTTCGGAGCGAAAAGACCATTGACCGCCTTCTTTTCTCCCCACGGCGCTGATAGAATACCGAGAGAAAAGTTTCGGGGAGCGTGAGGAATATGGGAGCTGTTTTAATCAACGGCATGGCAGTTGTGCTCGGTGCGCTCTGCGGTCTCTTGCTTCGCCGCGGGATGAGCGACGACGTGAATCGGACTGTGATGAACGGTCTCGGGATGGTCGTCCTGTGCGTCGGGCTTTCCGACGCGATGAAGACTCACAACATGTCGGCTCTGCTGGCCAGCGTGACCTTGGGCGGCGGCATCGGGGCCGCCTTGAAGCTGCACGACCGAATCGAGCGGGCCGGCGAAAGGCTTCTGTCCAAGTATGCGTCGGGAAGGGACGCCGGGCCGGCAAAGGCGTTTGTGACCTCGGCTATAGTCGTCACAGTCGGCGCCATGGCCATTTATGGGTCTATTAAGGCCGGACTGGGCGATCCGTCGATCCTGTACCTGAAAAGCGGCTTGGACTTTGTCGGCTGCGTTGTATTTGCCGCCGCCATGGGCTGGGGTGTCGTCCTAGCGGCCGTTCCGATGACGCTGTATCAGGCCGTTTTCGCTCTGGCGGCTCGGCCGCTGCTCCCAATCGTCACGCCGGAGTTTCTGAACCTGCTCAGCGGAATCGGCGGGGTCATCGTGGCGATCATCGGCATTAACCAGCTGGAACTTCGCAACATTCGGACGGCGAATTTCCTTCCGGCCCTGCTGGGCGCATTCGTCGCCCTCTTTATCACGCTATGAGAGTCCTGCTGACCGGCTTTGAGCCGTTTGACGGAGGAACGGTCAACCCATCTTGGGAAGTAGCCAGCGCTTTGGCCCGCTCCAGAGGCGGCGAGGTGAGCGCCCTTCGGCTGCCGGTGTCGTTTGCCCGCTCCCTTGGCGTGCTGTACGCCGAGTTGGAACGGCTTCGCCCTCAGGCGGTGATCTCCTTTGGGCTGGCGTCAAGCCGAAGCGCGCTGACGCCCGAACGGGTCGCGCTGAACTTGGACGAGGCCAGAATCCCCGACAACGACGGTTCTCAGCCGTCCGATATCCCGGTGGTTCCCGGCGCTCCTGCCGCGTACTTCGGAACTCTTTCGGCGCTCCTCTGGGCGCGCGCTCTGGAGAAAGAAGGAGTGCCGGCTCAGGTTTCCTACAGCGCGGGAACGTACGTGTGCAATCACGTGTTCTTCGGCCTGCTTCACTGGCAGGCAAGCCGGGGCGGAGTCGGCGGGTTCTGCCACCTGCCGCCGTTTGAGACCGTGAGCTTTGAACGCCAGACGGCAGCGTTGGACGCGTTTTTAGGCGATGTATTGGCCCAGAAATTTAAGATATAAAAAAGGCGAGGCAGCTTCTTTTAAAGAAGCTGCCTCGCCTTTTGCGCGTTACCCGTCGCCGTCTGTCCTGCTGAAAAGAACGGGACGAAGCTGTTCTGGCAGAATAAGAGGTGAGTCTGACGTCATACTATGCTGCGCGGCGGATCGGTTCTTCGACAGGAGAGCGGCCGGGAGGACCGTCCCAGCTCCCAGATCGGCGTTGAGCGCGTCGACGGCTTCCATCAGCCGATGGCGTTTGCGCGTTCCCGGCAGTTGGTCGGCGAACGTGAGCTGACGGGGCTGGGACGGCGAGAGATCTGAAAAGCGAACGCCTGAGGCTCGATAGTTCCAGCCGGGTTGGAAGACCCGGGACAGAATCTGCCGTCCCGCTCTCAGGCAGGCCAAATCATCGTCGGTCGGCGGCGAAAAGGAGGCGCGGGACGAGGCAAATCGGGACTGGGAGGAAAAATAGCTCGTGCGGATGAACAGCTCCATTCGGCCGGCCGCCAGATGGTGCCGCCGCAGACGGGCCGTCCCGCCGAGAATATGACGGATCAGGCCGTCCCAGAGCTCGTCTTCGGTTCTCAGCGGGCCGGCAGACGTCCTTGTGACCTGAATGCTTTGAGGCGTCTCCTCCTGAGAGGACAGGGGAAACCGTTTCAGGCCCCGAAGCTCGTCGGCGATCTGAACTTCTCGGATTGAAAAATGGCCTTTCAGCCACCCGTTCGGCCGAGCCGTCAGCTGAGGTACCAGCCGAATACCAAACGAAAGCATCTTGCGGGCGGTTCGCTTCCCGATGCCCCAGACCCGCTCCACCGGCATACTGGCGACGGCGCATGCCGTTTCTTCGGGACGGATCAGGCGCACGCCGGGTTCTTTCCCCTTGGTCATCTCGGACGCGGCCTTGGCGAGAGTCTTTGACGGCGCCGCGCCGATGGAAACCGGCAGGCCGATCCGCCGGGCAATTGTTCTCCTGAGCGCCAGACAGTGAGCCGCCGGGTCGGTCAGCGAGGCGATGGACAGGTTGAAGAACGCCTCGTCGACCGAGTACTGCTCGACTTGGTCGCTGAACTGGGCGATGACCGCCATCATGCGGTCCGACATTTCCCGGTACATCTCCATATTGCCCGACAGGGCGGTCATCCCGTGACGCCGGACCAGCGGCGCGATCTTGAAAAACGGGGCGCACATGGGAATGCCCAGACGCTTGGCCTCATTGCTTCGGGAGATGACGCAGCCGTCGTTGGATGACAGGACGACGACCGGCCGGCCGTTCAGCTCAGGGCGGAAGACCCGCTCGCAGGAGACGAAAAAATTGTCGCCGTCGCACAGCCCGATCAAGGCCTGTCCAAAAGCCATGTAACCACTCCCCAAAAATTCGCCGGCACTGGGCCGCCGCCCTTGCGGGAAGTGCGCCAGCCTTGGCGGTCAGCCAGCAGCATGAGAGCGCCTTCTGACGGCGGCAGGCTTCGGTCCACCACCAGAACGGTCCACCGCCCGTCGGGCTTTCTCCACTTCATGAGAAACGACGCTTCCGGCCGCGGCGCCAGCAGGCGAAGAAGAACCCGCAGCGCGTCCCTGCTGGGCGATCGTTCCAGTTCGGGCTGAAACGGCAAGATGATCTTCCACCTTTCGTGATAACTTTTTGATTACTATGATAAAATGATAACTATATTATCTTGGCACGTCAATAAGTTATCGTCAGAGGAATTCCCATGTAAATTGAATGAAATGATACAATGCTAGAGTAAAGGGGGTGGGGTCTGTGTCGTGGCGGGAGAAATGGCCTGCTGTGAAGGAATGGCTTTCGGCGTTTTTTACGGGGCGTCGATTGGCAAGGGAATGCCGGTGGTTCGCAAAGAGGCGTTTGACAAGAACGACGAGTTGATGCTGTTGCTGTTCGGAGACGCGCTCGGCGTGCCGAACCCGCTAGCGTATTACATGCTCGAGGCGTTGCCCTACGTGTACGAAAGTCTTCCGTCGTGGGAGCGGCGGATGCAGAACCGCAAAAACCTGTTGGCTGAAAAGGCCGCCCAGTACGGGTTCGACGGGTAGAGGAGGGGGAGCATGATTCGTCGTTATTGTTTCTTCGGCGGCAAAGGAGGCACAGGCAAGACGAGCCTTTCATCGTCGTGGGCGCTGAAACTGGCTCGGAGCGGGCGCAAAGTTCTCGCCGTATCGACTGACCCGGCTCACTCTCTGGCGGACGCGTTCGGAAAAGCTATTGGAAAACAGATCGTTCAGTTGGAGCCGAACCTTTGGGCTGTTGAGGTGGACGCGGCAGCGGCGGCCCAAAAGTACGTGGCAGGCATCGAGGCCAGCATGACCAGTTTGGTCAGCCCGGCGATTGTCGAGGACCTGCGGCAGCAGCTGCGGGTATCGGCCTCATCGCCCGGGGCCGAGGAGTCGGCGCTGTTTGACGCGTTTGTCGACCTGATGGAGCTGGCGGACCCTTCGTCAGAGTCGAAGAAGTTCGAGACAGTTGTCTTTGACACCGCTCCGACCGGGCACACCCTCAGGCTGCTCGAGCTGCCTGAGCTGCTGGGCTTCTGGATGAGCCGGCTCATGGAGAAACGGAATCAGGCCATGAGCCTGATGCGCTTGGCCGCGGCATACGAGGAAGACTTGGCTTCTAAGGTAGGAGACGACCCGATATACCGTATCCTCTCCCGCCGCCGCGAGCGGTTTGAGTGGGCCCGCGAGCGGCTTACCGACAAAGAATCGACGGCCTTCCACATCGTCTTGAACGCGGAGCGAATGCCCATTCTGGAGACCGAGAGGGCCCTTCAGCAGCTGGAAAAGTTCGGCATACCCGTGGGAGCGTTCTGCGTGAACCGGGTCATCCCCGAGGAGGCCGGAGAGTTCTTCGCCCGTCACCGGGGCCGACAGACCGAGTGCCTTAAGACCATTCAGGAGAAGTTTGGAGGCCGCGGAGTGCTTCAAATTCCATGGTTGGACTGCGACGTCCAAGGCGTCGCCGAGCTGGAGCGCATCATTCCCTACCTAGAAAACCTGGAGTAACGCGTCAGCCGGGCAGATGGTAAGTCAAATAAAATACGTCGTATTATCGAAAAATAATAGGCTATTTATCTGGGTTTATGCTAATTTGATGAACTTTGCTTTCTCGCTCTGCTAGGTTCATGGTGCAGGCCTGCAGTCAGCCAATATACCGTTCAGAAAAAATAAGAACTCTGTCGTATTTCTGATTTATGAAAAATGAAGTAAAATCAGCTTGTACTAACAGAAAACGACAGGACGCCGGCTTGTGAAATATGGCGCGAAATCGCGCCGGATGATACAATGAGACGCGGAAAGAAGATGGTATTGTATAGGCTTTTCGAGCAGTCTTTTTCATCGGAGCACAGCGTTCTGCAAGAAAAATTGACAGGAGGAGAGACGGCATGAGAAGGACACCGATGTATGATCGACACGTAGCAGCAGGCGGCACGATGGTGGATTTTGGCGGCTGGGAGCTGCCGGTGCAGTACGAGGGAATTAAGGTCGAGCATCTGAATGTTCGTTCAAAGGCCGGGCTGTTCGATGTGTCCCACATGGGCGAAGTCACGGTTGTCGGAAAGGATTCCGAAGCTTGGCTCAACAGCCTTCTGACCAATGACGTGACGACCATGCACGACGGTCAGGTCCTGTACACGATCATGTGCCGCGAAAACGGCGGCGTCGTGGACGATCTGCTCGTGTACCGCTACAACACCGAGAGGTACCTTCTGGTCATCAACGCGGCGAACGTCGAAAAGGACTGGGCTTGGTTCAACGAGCACTTGAAAGGCGACGTCAAGATCGACAACATCTCCGCGAAGACCGCTGAAGTTGCCCTTCAGGGACCTCTGGCTGAGAAGATCCTGTGCAAGATCGCCGAAGGCTTTGACCCGACGAAGCTGGTCTTCTTCCATTTCGTCGACGGGGTCAAGGTCGCTGGGATTCCGGCTATCGTGAGCCGGACTGGCTACACCGGCGAAGACGGGTTTGAAATTTACGTCGACTGGTCCAAGGGCGCCGAGCTGTGGGATGCCATCATCGCAGCCGGTAAGCCGGAAGGCCTGATGCCGATCGGTCTGGGCGCTCGGGACAGCCTTCGGTTTGAATCCGGACTTCCGCTCTGCGGACAGGAATACACCGACGACCTCGGACCTCTTGAGGCTGGCTACGGGTTCTTCGTCAAGGTTGACAAGCCCAACGGGTTTATCGGTCAGAAGGTTCTCCGTCAGCAGAAGGCTGAGGGACTGAAGCGCAAGATCGTGTTCACCAAGATGATTGATAAGGGCGTGCCGCGTCACGAGATGGAAGTGGCTGACGCGAGCGGCAAGGTAGTCGGCTGCGTGACCACCGGCGGATATGCCCCGTCGCTTGACGCCAACATCGCCAGCTGCCTTGTGAACATGCCTGTTCCGGCCGTTGGAGAGAACCTGTGGATCCTGATCCGCGGCAAGGCCAAGAAGGTCGAAGTCGTTGCCAAGCCGTACTACAAGAAGAGCTACAAGAAGTAAACTGACAAAAGCAATCGCGTCTCGCGGCAGAAATTAACTGGGTGAAAGGCGCCGGCGCGGCCGGCGAACCATATCAAATTCTTGAGGAGGAAACTTTACTATGTCGAAAGTCCCAGCTGATCTGAAGTACACGAAGGACCACGAGTGGTACAAGATGGAAGGCGACAAGGCCGTCATGGGCATCACTGATCACGCTCAGCACGCTATGGGCGACATCGTGTACGTCGAGCTGCCGGAGATCGGCACGGAAGTCGAGGCCCATCAGGACTTTGTCGTCGTCGAATCCGTCAAGGGCGCGAACGACGTTTTCAGCCCTGTGGCCGGTAAAGTCTGCGCTGTGAACGAAGCGCTGGACGATTCTCCTGAACTTCTGAACGCCGATCCTTATGCAAACTGGATCGCCAAGCTGGAAGACGTCAAGGTTCCGAATGACCTTCTGGACGCCGCTGCGTATGAGAAGCTCGTCGCGGAGGCTGAAGCGGAATAACGGAGAGGCGACAGGGTAAGGTTTTTCATTTGCTTCACTAAAGGAGGTTCGTCAATGAGTCGTTACATCCCAGTAACCGATGCCGACCGCCAGAAGATGCTGGCCGCAATCGGCGTCAAGTCAATTGATGACCTGTTCTCGGATATTCCGGAGAAGGTCCGCGTCAAAGGACTGCTGGACATTCCCGAAGGCCTCTCCGAACCGGAGATGGTTCGGGATCTGAAGAAGCTGACCGGCAAGAACAAGAGCGCTGAGGACTTGGTGTGCTTCTTGGGTGCGGGCGTTTACGACCATTTTGTGCCGGCTGCGGTCGACACGATCGTCTCGCGCGGTGAGTTCACCACCAGCTACACGCCCTATCAGCCCGAAGTCGCTCAGGGAACCCTGCAGGCCATTTTTGAGTACCAGACGATGGTCTGTGAGCTGACCGGCATGGACGTCTCCAACGCTTCCATGTACGACGGCGCCAGCGCGGCCGCTGAGGCCTCCGTTATCGCTGCGGCCCACACGAAGAAGGATCGGGTGCTGGTCGCCCGGACCGTGTCGCCAGAGACCCGCGCGGTGCTCAAGACTTACTGCTGGAGCCGAGGCTTCGAGTACGCTGAGCTGCCGGACGTTGACGGCAAACTGTGCCGCAAGTCCTTGGAGACTGAGCTGGCCGGCGGGAAAATCGCCGCGCTGGTCGTCCAGTCGCCCAACTTCTTCGGGGTTATCGAGGACTTAAACGGGCTGGCTGAGCCGATTCACGACGCCAAAGCCCTTTTGATCGTGTCAACCGACCTGCTGGCCCTCGGCAGCATTGAGGCGCCCGGCAAGCTGGGCGCTGACATCGTCGTCGGCGACGGTCAGAGCTGCGGCAACAACATGAGCCTTGGCGGCCCGCACTTCGGATTCATGGCGACCACGCAGAAGCTGATGCGCAAGATGCCCGGTCGCATTGTGGGACAGACGGAGGACATTAAAGGCCGCCGCTGCTTCGTCCTGACGCTGCAGGCCCGCGAGCAACATATCCGCCGCGAGAAGGCCACGTCGAACATCTGCTCGAACCAGAACCTGTGCACCGTGGCCGCTTCCGTTTACCTGAGCCTCATGGGACCCAAGGGGCTCGCTGAGGTGGGCCATCAGATTCTCGCCAAGACCGCGTACGCGGTTGACCGGTTGGTCGCCACCGGCAAGTTCAAGGTGGCGTTCCCCAAGGCCGGCTGCTTCCGCGAGGTCGTCCTGATCTCTGACGAGCCGGTGGAAAAACTGAACGCCCGCCTGCTGAAGGCAGGGATTCTGGGCGGTTACGACCTGAAGGCCGAGTATCCTGATCTGGGCAACGGCTGGCTGTTGGCGGTGACCGAACAGCGGACGAAGGAAGAAATCGACCGTATGGTCGCCGTGGCTGGAGGTGAGTGCTGATGAAACACGGGCCGATGGAGACTCTGTTTGAGCTTAGCAACCCTGGTCTGATGGGCGTGGCGCTTCCCCCGCTTGACGTTCCGGACGTGGACTGCTGCGCCGTTCTGGGCGGAAACTGCCGCGCTGAGGCGCCGCGTCTTCCCGAAGTGGCGGAAGTCGACGTGATTCGTCACTTCACGGGCCTGTCGCAGATGAACTTCAGCGTCGATGAGGGTTTTTATCCTCTCGGCTCCTGCACCATGAAGTACAACCCCAAGATCAACGAAGCGGCGGCCCGTATGCCTGGGTTTGCCCGGCTTCACCCGCTTCAGCCTGAGGAGACAATTCAGGGCGCCCTGAAGCTGATGTATGACTTGGAGACCTATCTGGCCGAGATCACCGGTATGGCGTCTGTCACCCTTCAGCCGGCGGCCGGCGCCCACGGCGAGCAGACCGGGCTGATGATCATCAAGGCGTACCACGAGTCGCGGGGCGACAAGAACCGCGATGAGGTCATCGTCCCTGACTCGGCTCACGGAACCAACCCGGCTTCCGCGGCCATCACGGGCTTCAAGGTCATCGAGGTTCCGTCTGACCCAGAAGGCATGGTCGACCTGAACGCCCTGAAAGGGCTGGTCAGCGAGCGGACTGCCGGTCTGATGCTCACCAACCCGAACACGCTGGGCATTTTCGAGAAGCATATCGTCGAGATCAACGACATCATCCACAAGGCCGGCGGGCTGGTTTACTACGACGGAGCCAACGCCAACGCCATCGTGGGCAAGGTCCGCCCCGGCGATATGGGATTCGACGTGCTGCACCTGAACCTGCACAAGACGTTCAGCACGCCTCACGGCGGCGGCGGCCCCGGCGCCGGTGCTGTCGGCATGTCCAAGGATTTGGCGAAGTTCTCGCCGGTCCCCGTCATCGTGAAGGACGGCGAGACCTACCGACTGGAGTGCAGCTGCCAGCGGCCCGAGTCTCTGGGACAGGTTCGCAGCTTCTTCGGCAACTTCGGCGTGTTGGTCCGCGCCTACACGTTCATCCGCACGCTTGGCGCTGCCGGGCTGAAGGAAATGTCGGAGACGGCCGTTTTGAACGCCAACTACCTCGCGTCTCAGCTCAAGGACACCTACCCGGTCGCCCACAAGGGATTCTGCAAGCATGAGTTCGTCCTTGACGGCGAGCCGCTGAAGCACCAGACCGGCGTGACGACTCTCGACGTCGCCAAGGCCCTGATTGACGCAGGGTACCACCCGCCGACGACGTACTTCCCGCTGATCGTTCACGAGGCGCTGATGATCGAACCGACCGAAAGCGAGTCGAAGAGGACGCTGGACGGCTTTGCCGCTTCGCTGAAGGCCATCGTCGCTAAGGCAAAGGCTGAAGGCCCTGAGCCGTTCCACAGCATGCCCGTGTCGACCCCGATCGCCAGACCTGACGAGACGAAGGCCGCCCGTACGCCGGTGCTTCGCTGGCAGTTCTAACAACCGTTTCCATTGCGGCGACAGCGGCTCGACCCCGTCGGGGCCGGCCACTGTCGCTTTTTGTCATCATTGCAGCTGAATTTGGGGGAATGAGCAAATGAAACTGTTTGAGATGCGGATGGAAGAGTTCCTGCGCGATTTAGCCAGCAGCAAGCCGGCGCCGGGCGGCGGTGCGGTCGCAGGTCTGACCGGCGCGCTTGGGGCGGCTTTGGCGTCCATGGTGGCAAACCTTGCGCTGGAGAACAAAAAGTACGAGGCCAACTGGCCGGAGATGAAAGACGTCGCCGCCCAAGCGTCGGAGCTGATCGGCAAATGCCTTGCCCTGATGGACGACGACGCGCGGGTTTTCGACGGGTTCATGGCGGCCCTGCACCTGCCCAAGGACACAGAGGCGGAGAAGGCGGCCCGTCGGGAAGCCATACAGGATGCCACGAAGAAGGCGATTTCCGTTCCCATGGAGACCCTTTCGGTCTGTGCCGCTATCGGCGAGCTGGCCCTGAAAGCGGCCCTTCGGGGCAACAAGGGCGCCATCACCGACGCGGCTATCGCGGCGGACTTGGCCTGTCTGACGGCCAACGCCGCCAGCTGGAACGTGAAAATCAACCTGAAAGGCCTGAAGGACGAGGCATACGCGGCCCAGTGCCGGCAGGCCATGGAAGAGACGCTGGCAAAGACCGCCCTGCTGAGAGATCAGGCGAAAGCCGCGACTGACGAAGCTCTGGCGTAGTTGGCGGAGAAGGAGGCTGACACATGTACGATCTTATCGTTTTAGGCGGCGGCCCCGGCGGCATGAAAGCCGCCGAAGTGGCAGGGAGCCGCGGCTTGAAAGTCGCGCTGGTCGAGAAGGAACACTTGGGCGGCACGTGCCTGAACCGAGGCTGTATTCCCACGAAGGCCCTGTATTCTCACGTCATCGGCGGCAAGGGAGCCCGGGAAGGGCTCTGGAGCCGGCTGGAAGGCGTGGTCGAAAAGCTGAGAACCGGCGCCGCCCAGACATTGAAACTGTCCAAAGTGAACGTCATCAAGGGCGTTGGAACTGTAACGAGCTGGGGCGAGACGAAAAAGCTGTCGGTCGTCAAGCCGGACGGCTCAACCGAGGTTCTGGAAGCGCCCAAACTGCTGATTGCTACCGGCGCTCGGTCTGTGGTGCCCGACTTTGCGGGCAACGACCTGCCGCAGGTTCTTACCGGCGACTGGGCGATTATTGACCCTCAACTCTGGGATCCGGACCGCAACGGCCAAGTGAAGACGGTTGCCGTTCTTGGCGCTGGCGTCATCGCCCTTGAAATGGCGATGATCCTTCAGGGGCTGGGCAAGGACGTGATTTTGCTCAAGCACTCGGACCAGATCCTGCGGCGAATCGACGGCGACCTGAAGAAGAAGGTCGTTCAAACCGTCAAGAAGCGCAAGACGACCGTGTACGACTACGTGCACCTGACGTCGGCCCGCCAAGAGGGCGACGGTCTCGTCCTGTCCGGCACGGCCGGCGAGGAGCCGCTTGAAGTCGCCTGCGACCGGCTGATTCTCGCGTCCAGCATGGTCCCGATTCTGGACGGCTTCGGCTTGGAAGACAGCGGCGTGGAAATTAAAAAAGGCTGCATCGCCGTTGACAGTCATATGCGCACCAGCCTGCCCGGCGTGTGGGCCATCGGCGACTGCACCGGCGGCGCCATGCTGGCTCATCTGGCCGAGTATCAGGCCGTCAGCGCGGCGTTCGACATGTTGGGCGACGACTACAGCGTCGACCTCGATGCCCTGCCGGCCTGCGTGTTTATCGACCCCGAAGTGGCCTATGTCGGCCTGACGGAAGAGCAGGCGAAGGAGCGGGGAGAGGAAATCGTAACCTCCAAGGCGTACTTCGCCGCCAACGGCATGGCTCTGGCCATGGGCGAGGGCGACGGATTCATCAAGGTCGTTGCCCGGGCGTCGGACAAGCGGCTGCTTGGCGTCCACATCATCGGGCCGGAAGCCGCGTCGCTGTTGGGCGAAGCGTCTTTGGCCGTGTCAAAGGGCCTGACGGCTCACGACGTGGCTTTTTCCGTTCACTCTCACCCCACGCTGTGCGAGTGCTTTAAAGACGCCTGCATGAGGCTGGCGGAGTAGCTAGGCTTGTCAAGAAACGCAACGTTCCCGAAGACGGCTGTTTTCGGGAACGTTTTGTCTTCTCCTGCTGAGCGGCAAGGTTCGGGAGATCTGAGACGGGAGGGCTGAACCGTGCGTCGGAGAAAAATATTCCTGTCCGAAAGGCTTCGCCTCAGCGACGGGGTCGTCGTCGCCTGGTCGGCCCCCAGCGCCGGACGGCGCGTGCTGATGATCCCCGGGCTTGGCGGCGACAGCGGGTGCTGGGGGCGCCTGCCCCGCGTGATGGAAGCGGCGGGCTTGGCCCCCGTGCTGTTTGACCCGCGGGGTCTCGGCGGGTCGTCCCGGGGAAGCTCGCCGCTGACGATTGAGCTTTTAGCGTCCGACGCCTGCGAGATATTTCAGCAGGTCGGCCCCTGCGCCGTCCTTGGTTGGTCCATGGGTGCCAGCGTCGCTTTTGAACTGGCCTGTCGGGTGCAGGAAAAAGTTCCCCTCGTTTTTCTGGCGTCATCGCTGAGCCAAGCCCCCAAGCCCGGGACGTCCCTGGACCGGCTGCTTCACTGTTCCAGCGGAGAGTGGGGGACGTTTTTGATGAAAGCTCTGGCCTTTGACGGCGCTTCCGGTTCGGCCGAGCTCGGCGGAACCGGCGCGGTCCTTGAGGAGTACCGTCAGGCGCTTTTGCGTTGGACTTTTCGCCCCCAACGGGCGTCGGCCCTCCGAGGCCCCGCGCTGTTTCTTGCCGGGCGGGACGACGGACTAGTCAGCCCGTCAGAAGTAGAGCGCACGGCCAAGATGATACCGGGCAGCCGGTACCTCTGCGTGAAGGGCGGGCACGGATTTTTTTACCGCCATCCTGAAGAGACGGCCCGCGCGATGTCCGACTTCCTCGCGGAATCTGACGGTTAAACGAGCTTCCGCTCCGTAAAAAAAGAGCCGCTCCGTACGGAGCGGCTCTTTTGCTGTGAACTAGTTTTCCTCAAGAACCGGGTGCCAGACGCGCTTCAGCATTTCGTCGGGGTCGCCGGCGGGCAGAATGTTGAACTTCTGATAGTCGGCGATGGTGCGGCGGAGGGTCGACTCGGTCTCGGCGTCGGTCAGGTCGTAGTGGAAGGTCTTGAAGATCTTCTTGACCAGCTCGATGTCGCCGCTGGCCCAGCCGTTGGCCTTGAGGATCTCGACCGCCTCGTCGGGGTGCTCGCAGATGAACTTCTTGGCCGCCTCGTGAGCTCGGGTGAGCTTCTTGACGGTGATCGGGTTTGCCTTGTAGAAGTCAAGGTTGACGGCGTGAATGCAGCAGCAGTCGCGCTCAAAGTCCGGGTCAGTGGTGATCGAACGAATGGCCTTGATCTTGCCCTGGTCGACGAACTGGCGGGCGAACTGATCGCTCAGCAGGATGGCCTGAATCTCTCCGCTTTCAAGGGCCAGGACGGCGGCGCCGCTCTCGACGACCTTGTACTTTACGTCCTTCAACGGGTCGATGCCGTCTGCCGCCAGCAGGCGCATGGTGATGTTCTGATCGGAAGCGCCGATTCCGTCAGGAACGGCGATCGTCTTGCCCTTCAGGTCGGCGGTGGACTTGTACTCGTCGGTGTTCAGCACGTAAAGGGTCTTGCAGCCCGTGTGGATTCCGGCGGTGAAGACCATGCGGACGCCCCGGAGAGCCGGGACGAGCAGAGTGGCGATATGGTCGCCGGCCAAGTCGATCTTGCCGGTGCCGATCGCGTCGCCCTGGGCGCTGCTGCCGCCCTGATACTTCGTGATAGCCGTCTTCAGGCCTTCGGCCTCGTAGAAGCCCTTCGCCTGGGCGATACCGAACGTGCCAAGGCAGAGCCCGCCGTTGTAGCCGACGCGGATCGTCTGGTTGTACGCCGGTTCCTTCTTCCAAGCTTCGTTCTCCTCTTCGGCAGTCATGGCGAATGCCGAGCTGGCCGCGAGGGCCATCATTGCTGCGATGGTGCAGATGCGCTTCATTACGAACTCCTCCTTTGTGATTCCCCGTACGGGGGCTGTCGCTTCGGTTCAGTCGATACGTCCAAAGTCGAGCATCTCGAGAACCTTGGCGTGATACCCTAAAAATTCGTTGCCGGCGCGGTTCCGCGGGTACGGCAGGTCAACTTTGATGTCCTCGCGGATTCGGCCGGGGCGCGGGGCCATGACGATAACCCGCGTGCCCATGTAGAGAGCCTCGTCGATGTCGTGGGTCACCATCAGGGTCATGTGTCCCGAAGTCCGCCACAGGGCCAAAATCTCGTCCTGCATTCTCATGCGGGTGAACGCGTCCAGCGCGCCAAGCGGCTCGTCCAGCAGGAAAACGTTCGGGTGGTTGATCATGGTCCGAATCAGCGCCAATCGCTGGGCCATGCCGCCCGACAGCTGGTGCGGAAAGTCGTTTCGGAAGTCCGAAAGGCCCGCTATTTCCAGCAGCTTGTTCACGTCGTCTTCCCGGCCCGCCAGCGTTCCGGCCATTCTCAGGCTGAACGTCAGGTTCTGTTCCACCGTCATCCAGGGGAAGAGCGTCGGCTTCTGGAATACCATGCCCCGCTCAGGCGACGGCCCCTGAACCGGCTGGCCGTTCAGCTGGACGGTTCCGCTGGTGGGGACGATGAGGCCGGCCACAAGCCGAAGGATCGTCGACTTGCCGCAGCCCGACGGCCCGACGATGGAGATGAACTCCCCGTCCGTCACGGTCATGTTGATGTTGCTCAGTGCGTTGGTTACGTCGTCCGTTTCCGTCCGGGCGAAGCTCTTGTAAACGCCGTCCAGCTTCAGCACGTTCATGACTGAACAGCCCCTTCCTGCCAGCGAAGCAGCCGCCGTTTGATCTTATTCAGCAGCCAGTTCACCGCCACGAACACGACGCACAGCACGACGATCGCGGCGTACATCTTACCGTACTGGGCCCAGCTCTTCTGCCAAGTCACGTACCAGCCCAGCCCGGACTCGACGCCGATCATCTCGGCGACCATCAGGGCCATGCAGGCGCTGCTCATGCCCTGAGTGAGCCCTTGAAGGATATTTGGCAGGGCGAACGGCAGGGCCACCCGGAACACCAAATGCCGCGTCTTGGCGCCGAGGGTCCGCGCGGCCTCGTAGAACGACTTGTCGATGTTCCGTATCCCCGTTATGGTCGCGATCGTGAGGGAGTACCACACGCCCAGCGCGATGATGAAGACGCTCCCCTTGAACAGCGACGACGCCAAAACCATGACAACCGGAATCCACGTGGTGGAGGGGATCGCGCCCAAAAGCCGCATGAACGGGGCGATCCAGTAATCTACCCGCTTGTTGTAGCCGCAGGCGACGCCGGTGAGCAGTCCGAGCAGCGCGCCGGTGAAGTACCCGGTGAAAAGGAGCATCAGCGAATGCCACGTGCAGTCCAGCAACTGGAGCCGGTCTTCGATCGCCGCGTTGAGGATCTGGTCGACCCAAGGGAAATAGGGCAGGACGAACTTCCCGGTTTTTAAGGTCACCCAGTCGTACCCCAGCAGCAGGAGGAACACCAGCGAGTAGAACGGCGCCCCGTGGCGCAGCCGGTCGTAGACCCGTCGGGAGAAAAACGACCCGATGAACGCGGCTGCGGCGGCGGCGATAAGCGCGCCGAGGAAATAGGCGTAAGTCATCGTGTGGGAGTTGCCTTCAAGGTCGGGCAGGCACAGGTATTCAGCCATGGCGAGAAGTCCGGCGAATATCGGCATGGCCCGAATCAAAAGGTCAAGAGCTGCCCTCTTTTTTGTCAGGGGAGCGCTTTCAAGTTCTCGGAGTTGGTCTTTCGTCAAAGTCCCGTGGTCCAGCGACGAGAGAACCCCTGTGGGGTTTGTGCGACAGTTCAAGGAGTTTCCACCTCTTTGTGAAATTTACAGCATAATCATTATAGCTTACTGGGTAGCTCAGTCAACCGAAATGGCAGAAGAGTATTGCGTGGAAAAATCCATTGGGAAGCCACGTATTATCTGCGTTTTTAAAGATCTTAAAATGATAAATTTCTGTTGAAAGCATAAATATTAAGGGAGATAGCCTCAAATTTTCAGGCGCTTGACGAAAAGAGCTTGCCGAATGGAAGTCCTTCTGTCAGTCGTTCTGCTGGGGAACGGCGCCTTGAAAGAAAAGGTATTTTTACCGTTCAGATGGCCATTCAGTCAGGCTCATTTGTGCAAACTGGTAAAATGGTATATACTTTTTATGACGCAGAAACTATATTGTCGCAATTTTTTGTCTTGGCGATACGAAGAAGAGGAGGAGATTTCAATGGAACTGTCCCGTCGCATTCAGCAGCTCACAGCGTCGCCGATTCGCAAGCTGGCTCCCTACGCGGAGGCGGCCAAGAGCAGAGGGGTGAAGGTGTACCATCTGAACATCGGCCAGCCCGACATCGCCACGTCGGACGTCTACTTCAAGGCGATCCGCGAGGCGAAGCTGACGACCGTGGCGTACACGAACTCGCAGGGCGAAAAGCCGCTGCGGGAAGCCATCTCCAAGTACTATGCCAAGTGGAACATTCCGTACTCGCCTGAAGAGATCATCGTCACGCACGGCGGCACCGAGGCCCTCATTATCGCTATGTTGTCCGTCTGCGACCCGGGCGACGAAATCCTCGTGTTTGAGCCGTACTACGCCAACTACTCGTCGCTGGCCAAGGCGTTCAACGTGACGCCGAGAGCCGTCGCCACCGACCCGGAGACGGGATATCACCTGCCGGACGATAAGACCATCCTCGCCAGCCTGACCGACAAGACGAAGCTGGTGATCCTGACGAACCCGGGCAACCCGACCGGCTCGGTCTACACGGCCGATGAGCTGAAGCGGCTGGCCAAAATCGTCAAGGATCGGGGCCTGTTTGTGCTGGCCGACGAGGTGTACCGCGAGTTCGTGTACGAGGGCTCCTACACCAGTATGGCGTCGTTCGACGATATTCGGGATCAGGTGCTCATCGTCGACTCGGTGTCCAAACGTTACAGCGCCTGCGGCGCCCGTATCGGAGCGCTGCTCTCCCACAACAAAGAGCTGATTGCCCAAAGCATGAAGTACTGTCAGGCTCGGCTTTGCGTGCCGTCGCTGGAGCAGATCGGCGCTGAGGCAATGTACCTGCACACGGCCGACACGTACTTAAAGTCGGTCAACGACGAGTACCGCCATCGCCGCGACACGCTGCACAAGGCTCTGATGGCTATCCCGGGCGTTAAGTGTCCAATGCCCAGCGGCGCGTTCTACATGATGGTTACCCTGCCGGTTGACGACAGCGAGAAGTTCGCCAAGTGGCTTCTGGAGGAGTTCCAAGACGCCGGCGAGACGGTGATGCTGGCTCCCGGCGCCGGCTTCTACGGCACGCCGGGCAAGGGCGTTCACGAGGCCCGAGTCGCCTACGTCCTGAAGGAGGCGGATCTCCTTCGGGCCGCCGAACTGCTCAAAAAAGCTCTGGCCGTCTATCCCGGCAGGACCTGCTAGGTTTCGGAGTACAGGACAGATCATCGAAAATAAAAAGGTCCGGAACATCCAAACGGATGTTTCGGACCTTTTTTGCGTTTCCAGCGGGGCAGAGGACTTATTTTCGGCCGATGGACCAGCCGCTTTGGGATGTCTGACGGCCGGCCATGGCAGCGAAGGTGCCGCCGGCTTTCAGAAGTTCGTCCGGCGTCCCCTGCTCGGCAATCTGCCCGTCTGAGAGGACGACGATCTTATCGGCGCCGGCCACGGTCCTCAGCCGGTGAGCGATGACCAGAGCGGTCTTGTTTCTGATCAGCCGGCCAATGGCCTCCTGAACGGCCGTCTCGCTTTCGGGGTCAAGGGACGCGGTCGCCTCGTCCAAGATGATGATCGGGGCGTCCTTGAGGAGTGCCCGGGCGATAGAAATTCGCTGCCGCTGGCCGCCGGAGAGGCGGGAACCGTTTTCGCCCAGAACGGTTTGATAGCCGTTGGGCATTTTGGCCACAAACTCGTCGCACTGGGCGGCCTTCGCCGCGGCTAAGACTTCCTCGTCTGAGGCGTCTCGGCGGCCCAGTCGAATGTTTTCCAGCACCGTGTCGTCGAACAGGACGACGTCCTGAAAGACGATGGCGAAGTGGGCCAGCAGCGTTTCAGGCGATATCTCACGCACGTCGGTTCCGCCGAGGCAGACCCGGCCCGAGGAGACGTCCCAGAAGCGAGCCGCCAGACGGGCAGTCGTGCTCTTGCCGCCGCCCGACGGGCCGACCAGCGCGGTCACTTGGCCTTGCTTGGCCGTGAAGGTGACGTGACGCAGCACCGGCGCGGAGCCGTAGCTGAACGACACGTCGTCAAACGACAGGTCGAACCGGTCGGGCCGGAACGATTCTCGGCCGGTCATGGCCGGCTCGTCGTCAATCTGTTTCGTCCGGGCGATCGGCTCGGAGACGAACAGCAGGTGGGCGATGAAAACCATCTCGGAGGCTAGCGGGTCATAGATGCGGCTGGCGACGGAGAGGAAGACGACGAACTCCCACAGGCCGAGAGTTCCCTCTGACAGCAGCCAGACGCCCGTCAGCAGGGTGGACACGAGCCCGAGCCGCAGGACCGCTTCAGCAGTCTTGACCATCGTCCCGCCGAGCCATTCGGCCGACATCTGGAGAGTTTCGGCCACATCGAGCTTCTCTTTCAGTCCGCTCAGGTATCGGTCCTCAAAGCCGCAGGACTTGATCGTGGCGAAGGTCTCAATGCCCTCTTGGAACGCCTCGTTCCTGCTCAGCGTCGCCTCCTTGAACTGGCGGTTTTTCTTTCCCAGCTTGCTTCGTCCGGCCAGCAGAATCCAAACCGCCGCCGGCAGAGGCCACAGGACGGCCAGTCCCATGCGCCAGTCAAACGACAATAGGCCGACCACGATGATCAGCGTGGAGAGGGCCGAACCCAGCAGCTGGGGCACGCAGTGGCTGTAAAGCTGCTCCAGCTCGGCGCAGTCGTTCATGATCGTGGTCGTCAGGTCGCTCAGGTTTCGCTGGCTGAAAAACGACAGCGGGAGCTGGCGCAGCTTCTCGGCCAAAGAGATTCGTCGGCTGGCGCTTTCTTTATAGGTCGTGATGAACGTCGACTGGTACAGGCCGAACTGAATCAGGCAGATGACGGCGACGGCGACGGCCGAGTAGAGCGCGTACTGGGCCCAGGCGAAGGCTGGGACGGGAGAAGCACCGTAAAGGAAGTTCAGCAGAGCGATGAAGGCCAGAGCCACGAGGCCCGGAGCGATCATGAACGACAGGTTAGCTAAGGCTGCCCACAGCGACGCGCGGAGCATGCCCCAAACTCCCGTGCGGGAGAGGGCGAACAGACGCTGCATATGCCGGATCATCTTGAGGCCTCCTCGCTAGCCACTTTCCACTGGGCCGCTTTCTGGTACTCGGCCCACATCTTGGCGTACAGCCCGCCGGAAGCGAGCAGTTCGTCGTGGGTTCCCGACTCGGCGATCTGTCCGTCGTCGATCACTAGAATCCTGTCGGCGTTTCGGACCGACGAGAGCCGGTGAGCGATCATCAGCGTCGTCTTATCCCGCGCGAGTTCCGTGAGGGCTTTCTGTATCTGTGCCTCATTTTCTGGGTCGGCGAACGCGGTCGCTTCGTCCAGAATCACGACCGGCGCGTCCTTGGCGATCATTCGCGCCAGAGCGATACGCTGAGTCTCGCCGCCGGACAAGTAGACTCCTCCGGCGCCGATGACCGTATCGAGGCCCTGGGGCAGTTTCTCCAAGATGTCGCCGCACTGGGCGCTGCTCGCCGCCTTCAATGCTTCCGCCTCGCCAGCGTCCGGCCGGGCGGCAAGGATATTGTTTCGAATCGACGTCTTGAACAGCCGGTCGTTCTGGAAGACTAGGCCGATATGGCTCATCAGCTCTTTCGGGTCCATCTCCCGTTCGGGTTCTCCGCCTAAAAGCACGTCGCCCTTGTCTGGATCCCAAAATCGGGCCGCCAGACTCGCGATTGTGCTTTTTCCGCCGCCCGACGGTCCCACCAGCGCCCAGACCTGCCCCTGCGGCAGGTGGAAGCTCACGCCCCGCAGGGCTGGCCGAGTTGTTCCCGGGTAGGTGAACCAGACGTCGCGGAACTCCAAGTCAAATCCCGACGGCCGGCGGGGGGCCGAGGGAACCGACAGGGGAGAAGCGTTCAGAGCCTGGTCGATACGGTTGACCGCCTCGATGGCCAAGGAGACGTTCTCGGAGGCGTACATGATCTTTGATATCGAAACTGACAGGGCTGGCGTCAAGAGGCAGTAAAAAATTACCGACGCGACCAGCTGCTTGGGGTCGGAACTCCGGCCGGCTAAAAACAGCGCGGCAGGGATCAGCAGCAGCACCGGCGAGTTGATAGCCGTCACGAAGTACGAGTAGGGGCGTCGAAAGTCCAGAGCGTACTGATTGACGAAGTGATAATAGGCCTCGACTGACGCTTTGAACTTCCGAAACGAGTGGACGGTCTGCTGGAACGTCTTGATGACCGGAATGCCTCGGATGTATTCGACTGCCGCGCCGTTCATCGACTGAAGCGCGTCCATGTACTTGCTCATCGACTGATCCTTCATGTAGTCGTTCATGTGGGCGAGGAACCAGAACCCGACGGCCAGCGGAATGAAGCAGATCAGGCCAAGCCGGAAGTCGAAGTAGACCAAGAAGATCAGCCCTGTGAGAAGGGACGCTAAGGTCCCCGCCACGTCCGGCAGCAGGTGGGCGAGCAGCGAGTGGGTCAGCGACGCGTTCTCGTTGATCACCTTCTGCAGGTTTCCGCTCGTCGTGGCCTGAACGAACCCTAAGGGAAGGGACATCAGCCGGGACATGGCGTCGAACCGAAGCTGCTTTTCCACGCGGAACGCTGTCAGGTGGGAACAGTACGCTGACAGAAACGACAGGACCACCCCGCCGGCTGCCCCGGCAAACGCCAGAACGACCCAAGGGCCGATGCCGAACGGCTGGCCGGTTCCCCAGCGGCTCAGCACCAGATTGAGCACGTACCACACGGACGCTAGCGGCAGAAGGGACGAGACGGCAGCTGCGGCAGACAGGATTAGCGACAGGGGCAAGAACCACCGAAGCGATCCGGCAATGCGGAACAGGCGTGCCAACGTCTTTCCGGCAGAAGGTTTTTGAGCGGCATTTTGTTCCATGTTACCAACCTCGATTCTTTACGACTTTTTCGGCGTCGCCTCCGGCGCCGGATTTTTCATCAGCGTGAGCCAGCCGCTGACAAAAAAGTTCTGCACGGCTCGGGCGTAGGCGAACGCCTCTTCTCGGTTCATCTCCCGGATGGCGATCTCGAACATGCAGGCGAACATCGCCCGCGAAATGGAGTAGCTGAACAGCTCGTCAACCGGTGTGATCTTCATCCCTGCGGACGTCATTCGGAAAAAATAGCGGCGCGTCGCCGAGTTCTCAATGCTCGTCAGGTTGTCCAGATACCGCTCCCACCGCGTTCCGCCGCCAGCCGTGAGGATCAGCCGAAACTCCGCCTTGTGGCTCACGATGTAGTCGACCATCTCGCTGAACGTCTCTGGGTCTGACTGGCCCATGGTCTCGTGCTGAGTCCGCTCGTCCAACGCCTCAAAGGCGGCGATGTACTTGCGGAGTGATACCTCAAACTCCGCGCCAGCTACGGCGACCAGCGCGTCGAACAATTCGTCCTTGCTCCGGTAGTACCCGTACAAGACGCCGGTCGTCACGCCAGCCCGAGCGGCAATCCGACGAAGCGACGCGTTCCGAAACCCCTTCTGACTGAATTCCGCCCGCGCTGCGGACAAAATCGCCTCCTGCGTTGACTGAACGATGATTCCTCGCCCCTCTCAGTGATATAACTCTGTTATATTAGTTTTAGCTAACATAATTGTCAAGAGACCATCTGACCGGGCGGCGGCTCCGCCGGGGTATTCTTGACCGGCGGCGGCGGTCTGATATACTATTTCACATCTGATATTGAGAGTTGATTGTAATTTTGGGGGGATACTGGATGACCAGAGTATCGTCTCGGGCAGAGCGGCATCAGAAGCTGCTGGATTTGCTGCGCCGCAGTCCGCTTTCCACAGACGAGGATCTGTCGGAGCTCCTGAACGTGAGCCTGAGCACCGTTCGGCTGGATAGGATCCTGCTCGGCGTGCCTGAAGTTCGGGAGCGGGCTCGTTCCATGGCGGAACAGGCGGTGAGCAGGCTTCGGTCACTGCGGGAGAACGAGTTTATCGGCCGGCTGCTGGAGCTGGAGCCGAACAGATTCGCCGTGTCAGAGCTCATTGCCGGGGCTGAAATGGCGTTTCGGCACACGGACCTGATTTGGGATCATTACATTTACGCTCAGGCAAGCGCTCTGGCAATTGCGGTTGTCGAAGCTAACTGGGTCATCGTCGGATCGGCCCGGGTGAGGTACCGGCTTCCGGCGAAAATCGGCGATCGGCTGATTGCCACGGCCAGAGTCGGCGTCCATAAAATGGGAAAGTACATTATCAGCGTCAGAACGGCTGTCGAGGGAAAAGAAATTTTCGTCGGCCGGTTCATAGCTGTGGCTCACGACCCTCAAGGTTTACACCATGATGGAGGAGAAACGTTATGATAATTGCCGTTGACGCGATGGGAGGGGACTACGGCCCGTCGGTTGTCTGTCCCGGCGTCCTGACCGCCTGCGAGCGTCATCAGGACTTGACCGTCGTTTTTGTGGGCGATCAGGAAAAAATCAAGCCGTATGTGGACGCTTCGGGCGCGGCCGGCAGAGTTTCGGTCGTCCATACGCTTGAAGCGGTAGGAATGGACGAGCACCCGTCTCAGGCGATACGGACAAAGCGCCGCTCCAGCCTTCGGCTGGCTATGGAGATGGTTCGTTCCGGCGAGGCGGACGGGTGCCTGTCGGCCGGGAATACCGGGGCCATTGTGGCAGGCGGCGTGCTGGTGGTGGGTCGGATTCGGGGCATCGCGCGCCCGGGGTTGGGAGTTTTGCTGCCGACCCTCAAACCGACGCTGCTCATCGACGGCGGCGCGACGGTTCGGTGCAAGCCCGAGACGCTGTGTCAGTTCGCCCGAATGGGCTCGGCCTATATGACTTCTCAGATGGAGCTGAACGCGCCGCGGGTCTGCCTGCTGTCCAACGGCTCGGAGGAGATTAAAGGCGACGACGTCATCGCTTTGGCTCGCGAAGCCCTGTCGGCCGACAAGACGGTAAACTTCGGCGGGTACATCGAGCCCAACGAGGTCACGTTCGGCAAAGCCGACGTGGTGGTGGCCGACGGGTTCACCGGCAACATCATGCTGAAGTCCTTTGAAGGGCTGGTGTCTTACGGCATGCAGCTGATCAAGGACGAGGTGCTCTCAGGTCTCTTGGGGAAAATTGGGCTCGGACTGTGTTATTTTGGGGCCCGCCGCCTGAAGGCGAAGCTCGACTATCAGCGCTACGGCGGTTCGCCGCTGTTGGGCGTGGACGGGGTCGTGGTGAAAGCCCACGGCCGGTCAAAGGCCCCGGCGATCACCAGCGCGATGGACGCGGCGGTTCGGGCTGTTCAGGGGGATATTGTGGGCGTCATTCGGCGCAGGGCCGGATCAGACGCTTCGGACGAAGCAGATAGGACGAAAGAGAGGCTGGAGGCCGAATGATCGGAGAGAGACTGACGAAGCTTTTGGGAATTAAATATCCTGTTATCCAAGGCGCCATGGCCTGGGTGGCCAACGCGGAGCTGGCAGCCGGCGTGAGCAACGGCGGCGGGTTGGGAATTATCGCTGCCGGCGCGACGCCGCCGGAAATTCTGGAACAGGAACTCATCAAGGTGAGAAAGCTCACCGACAAGCCGTTTGGGCTGAACATCATGCTGATGTCCCCGACGGCCGACGACGCGCTGGAACTGGCGGCTCTTCACCGCGTGCCGATCGTCACCACCGGCGCCGGATCGCCCGGCAAGGTGCTCGAGCGCCTCAAGCCGCTGGGAACGATCGTCATGCCGGTCGTTCCGACTGGGACTCTGGCCCGGCGGGTGGAGAAGCAGGGCGCCGACGCGGTGATCGCCGAGGGTATGGAAGCCGGCGGCCACATCGGCGAGCTGACGTCCATGGTGCTGACCCCGATGGTCGTCCGCGCCGTCTCCATTCCTGTCGTCTGCGCCGGCGGAATTGCCGACGGGGCCGGAATGGCCGCGGCGTTCGCCTTGGGCGCGTCAGGCGTCCAGCTTGGAACGCGTTTTGTCTGCTGCGACGAGTGCACCGCTCACCCGGCGTTTAAAGAGGCGTTCGTCAAGTCCCGGGAGCGGGCCACCGAGGTGACTGGGCAGAGCACAGGGCATCCCGTTCGGTGCATTAAGAACAAACTGACCCAGGCGTTTCAGAAAATGGAGTTTGACCACGCGCCGGTTGAGGACCTTGAGAAGTTCGGTACCGGCCGGCTTCGGGCGGCCGTTGTGGACGGCGACGTGGTGATGGGGTCGGTAATGGCCGGCCAGTCCGCCGCCCTCGTGAACGATATCCTTCCCGCGGCTCAGATCATCTCCCAGATGACGCGGGAGGCCCAGCAGATCTTGTCGTCCCTTGGGACGGCAGTTTCGGAGGTGGAATAGATGAAATACGCGCTGATATTCCCGGGGCAGGGTTCGCAGAACGTCGGCATGGGCTCCGACCTGTGCGGGACGTATCCGGCAGCAAAGGCGGCGTTCAGCGAGGCCGATAACGCGCTGGGCTTTAAGCTCAGCGACATCATCTTCAACGGTCCGGAGGAGCGTCTGACCCTGACGGCTTACACCCAGCCGGCTATTCTCGTCACGAGCATCGCCCTTTACCGGGCTCTGACCGTCGACTGCGGCGTCAAACTGTCGCCCGAGTGCGTCGCCGGCCACAGTCTGGGCGAGTACACGGCCCTTGTGGCGAGCGGCGTCCTGTCGCTGGCCGACGGGGTACGGCTGGTTCACAGCCGCGGCTCGTTCATGCAGGAAGCGGCTCCCGAAGGGCAGGGAGCCATGGCCGCCATTATGGGCATGGACCCGGATCAGGTGGAGATCATCTGCTCAGAGGTCGGGAAAGCGTCGGTCTGCGAGCCGGCGAACTACAACACGCCTGTTCAGTTGGTCATTTCCGGCGAAACGGAAGCCGTCAAGCGGGCCGCCGATCTGGCGACGCAGCGGGGCGCCCGTCGGGCCGTCATGCTCAACGTCAGCGCGCCGTTCCACTGCTCTCTGATGCGGCCTGTGGCCGATCGGCTAGCCGAGTCCATGAAGGCCTGCACGTGGAATCAGGGGGCGTTTCCTCTGGTGGCCAACGTGTCCGGTCAGCTGGTCAGCTCTGTTTCGGATATCCGGGACGGGCTGTACGAGCAGACCTACAGCCCGGTTCAGTGGGTTAAGTCGGTCCGAACCATGTGCGGCTTAGGCGTCAGCCGGTTTGTCGAGATCGGCCCCGGCAAGGTCCTTTCTGGGATGATCAAGAAAATTCAGAAGGACGCTTCCTGCCTGTCAGTCGAAACCGCCGGAGACCTGAGCCGGGTCGCTGAGTTCGTCGCGTCGGAGGATCAGGAGTGAGCCGTCTGGCTCTGGTCACAGGAGCCGGACGCGGCATAGGCAGGGCCATCGCTTTGCGTTTGGCCCAGGACGGCTGCCGGATCGCCCTTCATTATCGGTCGTCTGCAGCCGGCGCCGAAGAAACGGCTCAGCAGATTCGCACATCCGGCGGCGAAGCGGAGATTTTCGGCGCCGACCTGACCGATTCGTCTCAGGTTGCCGAGATGTTCGGCCTGATCAAGTCGCGGATGGGCAGCCCTGAAATTCTGGTCAACAACGCCGGCGCGACGAAGGACGGATTAGTGATGCGCATGAGGGACGAGGACTGGAAAACGGTCCTTGACGCGGACCTGACGTCGGTGTTTTACTGTACGAGAGAAGCCCTCAAGGGCATGACGAAGGCGCGGTGGGGTCGGGTCGTGACGATTACGTCCGTCGTCGGGCTGGCCGGCAACGCCGGGCAGGCCAACTACGCGGCGGCCAAGGCTGGGGCCATCGGGCTCACCCGTTCCGCGGCGCGGGAGTACGGCGGCCGGAACGTGACGTTCAACTGCGTGGCGCCCGGGTTTATCGAGACGGACATGACCGCCGGCCTGTCGCAGGAACTCAAGGATCAAATGCTGGCGAGCACGCCGCTTGGCCGGGCAGGTCAGCCGGAGGACGTCGCGTCTGCTGTGGCGTTTCTCGTCTCAGACGCGGCGGCGTTTATCACAGGGCAAGTCTTAGCCGTTAACGGCGGCATGACGATGCAATAAACAAGTTCATCACCCTTCCTTGAAAGGAGGTGGAACCATGACTCGAGAAGAAGTATTCGCAAAACTGAAGGAGATCATCATCGACCGTCTTGACGTCGACGAGGAGCAGATCAAGCCCGAGGCCTCGTTCGTAGAGGATCTGGGGGCTGACTCCCTTGACATTGTCGAGCTCATCATGGGCATCGAAGAGGAATTCGACATCGAGATCCCGGACGAAGACGCTGAGAAGCTCACGTCCGTCGGCGAGGCTATCAACTACGCCTGTGAAAAGCTGGGAATCGAAGGCTAGCCTTGCTCCAGCCGCATTTCAGGGGAGGCCCTGAGGGCCTCCCCTGTATTCGACGGCAAACTGTGTCCTTTTTCCCCGCAGGGGAGAACCCGGCGGGCTAGGTTTACATTTGACTCCGCGAGAGGAGTGAATTCAGTGACCATCACTGAACGGAAGGTAGCTATTACCGGACTGGGCGTCGTGAGCCCAATCGGCAGTGGCAAAAACAATTACTGGCGGGCTCTTGAAGCGGGGACGAACGGCGTCGGGCCGATTACCGCCTTCGACGCGTCCGAGTTCCCCGTACGAATTGCCGCTGAAGTGAAAGACTTTAATCCTGAAGACTATATGCCCCGAAAGGAAGCCAAACGGGCCGATCGGGCCATTCAGTTCGCCGTCGCGGCCAGTCAGATGGCCATGGACGATGCGGGGCTTGCCGCTGGATCGGTGGATCCCTATCGTTTCGGCGTGTACATCGGTTCCGGGCAGGGCGGAATTTCCACCTGCTTCGAGAACTTCCAGACTCTCATCACCGCCGGACACCGGCGGGTCAGCCCGTTCTTCATCCCCATGATGATCACCAACATGGCGGCGGCGTACGTGGCAATTCAGCAGAAAGCGAAGGGCCCGTGCTTCTGCGTCGTTACGGCCTGCGCGACCGGCGTGAACAACATCGGCGAGGCGGCTCGGGCTATCAGCCGGGGCGACGCTGACGTCATGCTGGCGGGCGGCACCGAAGCGGCGGTGTGCAGTATTTGTGTGGCCGGTTTTGCGGCCATGAAGGCCCTTTCCACCCGCAACGACGAGCCGGGCCGGGCTTCCCGTCCTTTTGACCGGGATCGGGACGGTTTCGTCGTCGGCGAGGGCGCCGGCGTGCTCGTCTTGGAGGATATGGAGCGGGCGCGGGCGCGGGGCGCTCACATCTACGGCGAAATCAGAGGGTACGGCAGTTCCTGTGACGCCAGTCATATTACCGCACCCGACCCGAACGGCGAAGGCGCAGCCCGGGCCATGCAGATGGCGGTGGAAGAAGCCGGCTGGGATCGAGTCGACCTGATCAACGCTCACGGCACGTCGACCGGTCTCAACGACGTGATGGAGTCTCAAGCGATCAACCGGGTATTCGGCGCCGCGGCGCCCGATATCCTCGTGAACTCCACCAAGTCGATGATCGGCCACGGCTTGGGCGCGGCCGGCGGCATGGAGACCGTCGCCGCCATTCAGTCTTTGGAGGAAGGAATCATTCACCGAACGCTGAACTTGGAAAATCAGGACCCGGAGTGTAACGTCACCGTGGTCAAGGAGACGCTTCGCCGGCCGGTTGACCGTGTTCTCGTCAACAGCTTCGGCTTTGGCGGACACAACGCCGTCATCGCGATCGAAAAATGCAGGAGCTAATAGCCGGCAGGACAAGCCGAGCTCAAGACCTGAGCGCTTTTCAAAAGCGCTCAGGTCTTGTTTTTCGTGACCCCGCACTGCTGGACTTAGCTCTGACTCACCGGTCGTTTGCCGCCGAGCGGGGCGGGGGAGACAACCAGCGTCTGGAATTTCTCGGCGACGCGCTGATCGAAGGGGCCGTCAGCGCCGAGTTGTTTTGCTCCCGCACGAACGACGACGAGGGGAAACTGACGAGGCGGCGCGCCCGGCTCGTCTGCCAAAAGTCTTTGGCCCGCTGCGCCGATAAGCTGGGCTTAGGGGAACTGCTGCGGCGTGGGCGGGGACAGACGGAGGCGACCGAGGCCATGAAGGCGGACGCCTTTGAGGCCTTGGCTGCGGCGCTCTACTTGGACGGCGGCGCCGAAGCGATGCGCGGCTTGGTGGACTTGATCCTGTCCGAGCCGCTCGCGCCTCTGGACGCGAAGACCCTGCTGTGCCAGTGGGGCGCCTCCTGCAGGGTAACGGTGACTTTCGAGGAGACGGGACGAACCGGCCCGGATCACGAGCCTCACTTCTTCGTCCGCGTTCAGGCCGGCAGCGAGACGGCCTGCGGCGAAGGGCCGAGCCGGCTGGCGGCTGAGCAGGACGCTGCGGGGAAGGTCATCCGGTCTCTTGAAGAGCGGGGAGAGTGCGCAATCGGTTGTCCAACTGAGGCGGAGTTGTTATAATCGGCCGAAAGCGTTTGAGTCTGAAAGGCGGTGCGTCATGAAGACGTTATTCTGCAACTGCCGTTTGGTCGATCCGTCCCAAGGTTTGGACGGGCCGGGCGCCCTGCTGGCCGAAGACGGCGTTATTCTTTGGAGCGGTTCTCAGATCCCGGAAGGAACAGAAGCCCACAGGACAATTGACTGCGGCGGCTGTGTCCTCGCGCCGGGGCTGATAGACCTGCACGTCCATTTCAGGGAGCCGGGACAGACTCATAAGGAGACTTTGGCGACAGGCTGTCAGGCCGCCGCTGCCGGCGGGTACACGGCGGTCGTCACCATGGCCAACACGACGCCGCCGATCGACAGCTCGGAGATGGTTCGCTGGACGCTCCGAAACGCCCAGCCGCTGGACTGCCGAATCTTTCCCGCGGCCGCAGTGACCCGGGGCATGAAGGGGCAGGAGCTGACCGACTTTCGCGCTCTGGCTGAAGCTGGAGCCAGCTGCCTGACCGACGACGGGCTGATGGTGGCCCGAAACGACGTGGCGTTTGCCGCTTTCAAGGAGGCGGCTGCTCTGGGCCTCGCCGTGAGCATTCACCCGGAGACGCCCGGCCTTGGCGGCGACCGGTCGGTCAATCAGGGGGACGTGTCGCGCCGATTCGGGCTGGAAGGCGTCCCGCCGGCAGGGGAAGAGACCGGCATCGCCCGGGACATCGTGCTGGCCGAAGCGGCCGGCGCTCACCTGCACGTTCAGCACGTGTCGACCGCCCGGGGCGTGGCGCTGATCGCCTGGGCGAAGTCCCGGGGGGCCCATGTCACGGCCGAGGCGACGCCACACCACATCAGCCTGACGGAAGAGCGGGTCCTGCGATGCGGCGCGAACGCGAAAATGAGCCCGCCCCTTCGGACGGAGGCGGACAGACTGGCTGTCGAGACGGGACTTCTGGACGGCACGCTGGACGTGATCGCCACGGACCACGCGCCCCACTCGCCGGAGGAAAAAGCGCAGGGACTAGCGAAAGCGCCGAACGGCGTCGTCGGCTTGGAGACGGCTCTGGCCGTCTGCTTGACCGAACTGTCGGCTAGCCCGCGGTTTTCTCTCCCGCTTTTGATCGACCGAATGAGCTGTCGTCCCGCTGCTGTTCTCGGCCTTCCGGGCGGCACGCTGAAAAGCGGCTCGCCGGCCGACCTCGTCGTCTTTGACCCGAAAGAGCGGTGGACCGTCGATGCAAGCCGTTTTCGCTCAAAGGGGCGCAACACGCCGTGGGACGGAGAAACTCTGATTGGACGGGTCAAGCTGACCGTTCTTGGCGGTCGGTTCACGTGGCGCGACATGGACGACGCCCGGTTCGCCGGACTGCAGGAGGCGTGAGCTTTGCGGGAAAAACGGACGATCATGGACGGCGCTCACATCGAGCGGGCCCTGCGCCGGGTTGCCGACGAGATACTAGAACACAACGGCGGAGCCGCCGGGCTGATGCTTTTGGGCATTCAGCGCCGAGGCGTTTACTTGGCTAACCGGCTGGCAGACCTGCTTCAGAACGCCGAAAAGGTGAAGGTCCCTAAAGGGCAGCTGGACATCACGCTGTACCGGGACGATCTGACGCTGCTGAGCGACGAGCCGATAGTTCACAGCACGTCCCTGCCCGGCGACGTGACGGGGCAGAAGATCATTCTGGTTGACGACGTGCTCTATACCGGCCGGACGATTCGGGCAGCGCTTGACGCCCTGACCGATCTGGGGCGTCCCGCGTCGGTACAGCTGGTCGTGCTGGTGGACCGGGGACATAGGGAGCTGCCGATTCAGCCGGATTTTCTGGGCCGACGGGTGCCTACGGCTTTAAGCGAGACCGTGGAAGTGAGGCTCAGCGAGTTGGACGGCGAGGATCGGGTGGTCATTTGCCAAGCGGGGGAGCTCAGGAGGGGAACAGGGGATGACGAAGGACTGGATAGGCACGCTGAGGGCTCAGGAGCAGATAGGCCCTGACCTTTACGCTGCAGTTGTAGAGTGCGCTCCCGTGGCGCGGCAGGCCCAGCCCGGGCAGTTCGTGCTGGTCTCGCCGAGGGACCGCAGCCTGCGTCTGCTGAGGCCGCTTGGAATCAGCGGCACGAGCGGCGACATGTTTGAGATGATCTATCGAAAAGTCGGGCGGGGAACCGAGCTGATGACCCGTTGGCAGCCCGGAACGGAATTCCTGTTCCGAGGGCCGACAGGCGGGGCGTTCAGTCGGCCGACTGGCCCGGCGATAGCGGTTGCCGGGACGCTGGGCGTGGCGCCGCTCCTTTTTGCCCGGCAGGTCTTCGGTCCGTTTGAGAAAATGTTTCTCGGCGTGCCGAACGGCTCTTGGGAGCCGTTCGCCCGCTGGGTCGCGGGCAGGGCGGGCGAGACGGAGCTTTACTGCGACACCGGGGAAATCGGCTTGAAAGGGTTCTGCACTCAAGGGCTCGACGGCTTAGACCTGAGTGGCCGGTCAGTACTGGCCTGCGGGCCGAACCCGATGCTTGCGGCGCTGTACCGCCGCTGGGGCGGGACTGTGAGCGACATGCAGGTCAGCTTGGAAAAACGGATGGGCTGCGGCATGGGCGGGTGCTTCGGCTGCGTCGTCAGCCTTAAAACCGGGCGTCGGCGTCTCTGCATCGACGGGCCGGTCTTTCAGGCGAAGGAGGTGGACTGGGATGAGCTCCATCTCTAAGTTGACGTGTCACGTCGGCGGGCTGGATCTGACCTCGCCGCTCGTCATCGCCTCGGGCATATGGCCGTACGAAAAAGAGTACTGGGCCGGCGAGTACCTCGACTTTGCCGGGGCCGTGTGCTCCAAGGCCATCACGGCCGATCCGCGGCCGGGCAACCCCGGAACGCGGGTATGGGAAACGCCCTGCGGCATGCTGAACAGCATCGGTCTTCAAAACGAGGGCGCCGGGTCGTTTTTCGGCGGCACGCTGGGCCGGCTCAGAAGCTACGGGAAGCCCCTTCTGCTGAACGTCTCGATGGAAAGCTCTTCCGACTTGGAACGGATATTGGACGCCATGGAGCCAGTCGCGCCGTCGGTTGACTGCGTGGAGCTGAACGTGTCCTGTCCTAACGTCGATCAAGGCTGCATGAGCTGGGGCGTGGATCCTGCCCTGACGGCCCAAGCGGTTCAGCAGGTCCGCCGCCGGTGGAGCGGCCCGCTGTGGGTTAAGCTGACCCCGCAGGCGCCCGATCCGTGCGCCGTGGCCAAGGCCGCCCAGGACGCGGGGGCCAGCGCTCTTGTCGTCGCCAACACGTGGTTGGGAGCTGCAATCGACACGGTCAAAGCCCGTCCGGCTTTTGACCGGGTTGTGGCGGGACTTTCCGGCCCGGCGATTTTCCCCTTGGCCCTTCGGATGGTTTGGCAAGTCTGCGGCGCCGTGGATATTCCCGTCGTGGGCTGCGGCGGCGTCGCCTCGGCTGACTCGGCCGTTGCCATGCTGATGGCCGGCGCGGCGGCGGTCGAAGTGGGGATGGCGCTTTTTTCCGATTTCAGCGTCTTAGAGCGCATCGCCCGAGGGCTTGAAGAGGAAGTATCCCGCCGAGGTTTTCAATCAGTCGGCGAGTTGGTCGGTCTGGCGAGGCCTGACCGGGATTTACAGGAGAGGATGAGACGATGACAGAGAAAGACCTGCCGCTTTTTGCCGCTCTGGACCTTGACACCCTCAAGGAGGCCCGACAGACTGTTGACCGTTTGGCCGGGCTGGTCCGGGGAATCAAGATCGGGCCGAGACTGTACTCTCTGGGAGGACGCCCTTTCATCGACGAGATCGTTGACCGGGGCTTTGACCTGTTTCTCGACCTGAAGCTTCACGACATTCCCAACACCGTTCGGCTGGCGATCGAGGCCTTGGCCGACGCCGGGCTGTGGTGCGTGACGGTTCACGGCGCCGGCGGACGGCGCATGCTGGAAGAAGCTGTGGCCGCCCGAAACGCCCGAGGCTCGTCGATGAAGATCTTGGCGATCACCGTCCTGACCAGCTTCTCGGAGGAAAGTTGGTCGGAGGTGGCTCCCGGAACGTCCATCGAAGCGGCGATCCGAGCCAGAGCGAAGCTCTGCGACGATACGGGGCTTGACGGACTCGTCTGCTCGCCGCTCGACCTGCCGATCGTAAAAAGCTGCACGTCGCCTCGGTTGCTGAAAGTCGTCCCGGGCGTCCGTCTGGCTGCGGCAGGGGACGACCAGACGCGGGTTGCCACGCCGAAAGACGCGATTATCGCCGGGGCAGATTATCTGGTCATGGGTCGTCCGATCTACAAAGCAAAAGATCTGGAAGGCGCGATGGATGCAATCAAACAGTCCATACAGGAGGGATTATCATGTCGGGTCTGACCGTAGAAGAGCAGATTAAATCAATGATGATCGAGAGCGGCGCGTGGCTTCAAGGGCATTTCCGGCTCACGTCGGGCCGCCACAGCGGCAACTACATGCAGTGCGCCATGATGCTCCGCTACCCCAAAAAGGCCGCGTTCGCCGGCGCGGAGCTGGCCAAGCTGCTTCGGCCTTTGGAGCCGGATTTCATCGTCTCTCCTGCTCTTGGCGGGTTGATCATCGGTCACGAAGTGGCTCGGGCGCTTGACGTTCCGTTTTTGTTCTGCGAGCGCGAGGCGGGAGCCATGCGGCTGCGGAGGTTCCCGGCGCCGGAGGGTAAAAAGTTCGTGGTCGTCGAGGACGTCATCACGACCGGCGGCTCGCTTAAGGAAACGGCCGTTCACGTGGCATCGCTCGGGTGCCGCTGGGTCGGCTCGGCCTGCATCGTCGACCGCAGCGGCGGCGACAACGTCATCGGCCCGTCGCTCATCTCGCTGATGAAAATTTCGTTCCCGACCTACGAGGAAAGCGAGTGCCCTCTTTGCGCTTCACTGGGAACGCCGCCTGTGAAACCGGGGAGCAGAGACCTGTCCAAATGAGGCGCGGCGCCGCCCGGAGCGCCGCGGTTCTAGCGCTGGGCCTGTGCCTTGCGGTCAGCTCTGCCGCTTGCGCCGCCTCGTTTGACCTGATGACAACTGACCCGTGGCTTGGAAGCATCGGCGCGTTTTTGGGCGGGACGTACCTGCCGGTGGCGCCGATCACGCCGTGGCAGGTCGACGGCAAAACCGAAAAGCACCGCTGGGACGGCAAAACGCCCCTGTTGGCTCTCGACGTGGCGCAGGCGAAGCGGTTCCGTCTGGTTGGACGGGACGGGAGACTCCTGCCTCACGTGTCGGTTCTGTACGACGAGCGCCCTCAGACCGACGGTCAGCCTGACGAAGTCTTTTACCTCGATCCGGCTCGGCTGCCGTACGTGGCCCAGAAGGTCATGACCGTCGCCGCGTCGCTCCAGCCGAAGCACTATTCGTTTTTTCAGCGCCGGCTCGCCGAGTTCGAGTCCCGGCTCAACAGCACGATCCTGTCGGGCCGGCAGCAGCTGAGCGGCCGAAGGTTCTGGGAACTTGGCGGGTGTCTGTCCGTGTTCTGGCAGGCGTTGGGCTGTCAGGTAGAAAAAAGCGGCGCGGAAGCCAAGGCGGAGGTGCAGCACTGGCTGTCCCTGCCCGATTCGCTTCGCCGCAAAACCTCGCCGCCATGGAAAGGCGCCACGCTCATCGTCGACTGGACCGTGTCGGACTCGTTGGCCCGGTCGCTTCGCGGCGCGCCCGGCGTCGCGTTCATCGATCCGCCGGTGGGGCCCCAGCCGCTGTTTGCCCTGCACGACACGTTTCTCAAGCTGGGACAGGAGCGCCCGTGCCCGTAACGTTTTAACGGCATACAAAAAGCGCCCGCTAGGCTTTTTGCCTAGCGGGCGCTTTTTAAGTCGTCTATAAGTCGTCCCGAATCAGCGGCATGGTGGAGCATCTCGGACCGCCGCCGCCTTTGACCAGCTCGTCGGCCTTGACGGCCACGACGTTGATGCCGCCTTTTTGAAGTGCCTCGATGGTCACCTCGTTGCGGTCCCAAATGCAAACCCGGCCGGGCTCCAGATTTACCGTGTTGCCGCCCGAGCCGGCGCGCTGTTCGGCGAACGCCACGTCGTGCGCCTCTTCGCCGCCCACCTTGATGATGCGGACGGCGCTCAGCCCTAAAAGCCGCTTGATGGCGCCGAAGAGCGAATCTTCACGGTGAACCTTCAGTGTGTTCTTCGCGCCCCGGGTGATGTGGAGGGCCGTGATTTTCTCCTCCACGTACGGGTAGAACAGGAACGCGTCATGGTCAATCATGTTCAGGAACATGTCCACGTGAAGGTACATTCCCATCGGGTCGGCGGCGTTCATTCGCGGGTTGTCGAACATCAGGGCCAGAACGTCGGTTATCGGCCCGTTGTCCATCGTCCGTCGGGCCAGCTGCTCGATCGCCTGTGGGCGCGTCCGGTCGTTGACTCCCACGACGAACAGCTGGCTGCTGTAGCAGTGGACGTTGCCGCCCTCAATCGGAGCCGTATCGCCGGGCGCCTTCCCGTACCACGCCTGTTTGTTCCAGTCGGCGAAGTGAGGATGGTAGGTGAAAATGGCCTTGTAGCAGAGGGGCTCCTTGTGCCGGTCCGGGTTGTTCATCACGCCGAAGATCGGCCGGTCGCCCATAATGATGGCCGGGTCTCGGCTGTAGAGGACGTTTGTCATCGGGTAGAGGCACCAGTGGGTCGTGCTATCCGCCAGAGTTCTGAGGGATACGCCGTCGGTGGCCTCGCTTAGTTCCAGCTTGGTCATCCCGTAGAACAGCCTGTCGACGAGCTGCTGCGGGGAAAGCGACGAGAGAAAGTCCGCGACGGTCTCGCAGGTCTGCTCGTCCAAAAAGGGACGCTCGATGTCGATCACGCCGCATACAACTTGAGCGCGGGCAATCGGGTTCTCCAGCGTCTCGCGCAGCAGGTCTTCAAAGAGGAAGACCTTCGTGCCGAACGACTCGACCGCGCGGACGAACTCCTTGTGTTCCTCCAGCGCTTTCTTGGGACTCGGCACGGCGTCCCATGCCAGAGATGAGACGTTTGTCGGCGTGCAGCGTTCGATCCCGCACCCGGGCGGCTGCATGATAACTTCTCGGAGACGACCGATTTCGGAACTGACATGAAAGGCCACGGCGCTTTCCTCCTTCTTCCCGCTGGCTCATTGAGGGCGCGGCGGTGAGTTGTTCTGAAGCTGTCTTCAGCGTAAAAAAATCACCCGCTGTGCGGGTGATCGTTTGTCCTAAGTGGCGGAGAGGGAGAGATTTGAACTCTCGGTACCTTGTGGGTACACTTGCCTTCCAAGCAAGCACCATCGACCGCTCGGACACCTCTCCGCAACGCGGCAATTGTAACACGTACCAAAGAGAGCCGCAAGGCTGAAGAGGGAACCGATTCAACGAAAAACTTTAATTCGTCTCTCCCGCAGCCGTCCCCCTTGATATTTCCGGCTTCTCACGTTAGTATGACTCTTGTCGCTCGGCGTTTCGGCTGAGCGGTCAGCCTTGTGCGGCAGAACGCTCCCCAACCCCGTCAGGTCCGGAAGGAAGCAGCGGTAAGGAGATGGTCTGGGTGCCACAAGACTCTGGCCGCTCAGCCGTGATGCCGGGTGTTTTTATGAGCGGCCGACGGACGGCTTTGACCGGACGCGCTTTGACGGCCTGCCTGCTGCCTCGCCGGCGTCCTTGCCGGTCAGACGGAGAAACTCGTCAGCGACGGCCCGGGCCGCGTCCAATCGGGCTCGGCACGCCTGAGCCGCCGCCGGCGGAATTTTCGCCAGCATGGCTCGTTCCCGCTCGTCGATGGTGCAGAGCGAATGGTCGCTGGTCATCTTGTCGGCCAGATAGAGCAGCTTCGCCTCGACTGACGGCGAGCGCCCCAGCTCAAAATGTCTTGCGACCAGCTTGGCCGGCGCGGGGAACCCCGCTTCCCGGAGGGCGCGGGCTCCTGTTTGGTCGTGCCCCATGCCGTCGGTTCGCCGCAGGTCGTGAGTCAGGGCCGCAGCGACGAGCAGCGACAGGTCGACGGCCCGTCCATTTCGGACGAGCGCCCGGCCGAGGCGAAGGGCCGTCAAGGCGACAGCCCGTTCATGACGTCTCACCCGCTGTGGCGTCCCGTGAAGCTGATGAAGCTGGCGTATCTGGGCGAACGACGGCAACTCCCGCCGGCTGGAAGAATTTAGGCTCATATTTCTCGCTTCCTTACTGCTTTTGATGGGAAAAGTGAGGTTATTATACTCAAAAGGCCGCCGGTTCGCGAGGCTGACCGGCAAAGCGCCGCCGAAGCTTCAAGGCTTGCCAGTTTCGTGAACGTATTCTTTAGGGTATACTTTAATATCAGCTTAGTTCGGGTTCGCCCGGCAAAACGGAGGAATGACTCACGTGACCGCCGAGATCTCTAAAATACGCAACTTTTCTATCGTGGCTCACATTGACCACGGCAAGTCGACCTTGGCCGACCGGCTGCTGGAATTCACCGGAGCCATTGATCCCAGAAATATGAAAGATCAGGTCCTCGACACCTTGGAGCTGGAACGGGAGCGGGGCATCACCATCAAGTCGGTGCCGGTCCGAATGGCCTATCGGGCCCAAGACGGCGAGGACTACGTGCTCAACCTGATCGACACGCCCGGTCACGTCGACTTTGGCTATGAGGTTTCCCGATCGCTGGCGGCGTGCGAGGGCGCTCTGCTCGTCGTGGACTCGACCCAAGGTGTTCAGGCCCAGACGCTGGCCAACGCGTACAAGGCGTTCGACCAAGGGTTGGAAATTCTGCCGGTGCTGAACAAGATCGACCTGCCGTCCGCCCGTCCGGAGGAAATCCGCAAGGAAGTAGAGGACGTGGTGGGCATCGACGCGTCCAAGGCGGTTCCCTGCAGCGCCAAAGAGGGGATCGGCATTAAAGAAATTTTGGAACAGATCGTCGCGCTGGTGCCTCCGCCGTCGGGAGACCCACAAGCGCCGCTGCAGGCGCTCATCTTTGACGCGGTGTACGACAACTATCGGGGCGTGGTCTGCTACATCCGAATGGTCAACGGCACGCTGAAGGCCGGCCGAAAAATCAGGCTGATGGCGACAGGCGCCACCTACGAAGTTGAAGAGGTTGGCGTCTTTTCCCCGCTCTGGAACCCGATCGGCGAACTGGGGCCCGGAGAAGTGGGATATTTTACCGCCAGCATCAAGACCCTGCACGAGGCGAGGGTCGGCGACACGGTCACGTCAGACGACGTCCCGGCGTCGAGCCCCCTGCCGGGGTACAAGTCGGTCAAGCCGGTGGTGTACTGCGGCATTTACCCGGTGGACCGGGACTCGTACCCGCAGGTTCGGGACGCGCTGGAAAAACTGGCGCTGAACGACGCGTCGCTGAGCTTTGACCCGGAAACGTCGGCAGCGCTGGGCTTCGGTTTCCGCTGCGGATTTTTGGGGCTGCTCCACATGGACATTACCCGAGAGCGGCTGGAACGGGAGTTCGGCGTGTCGCTGGTGGCAACGTTCCCCAACGTGGTCTATCAGTTGTTGCTGAAAAACGGCTCTATACTGGAAGCCCACCGGCCGACCGACTTCCCTGACGCCGGCGAGATTGACCAGGTTCGGGAGCCGATGATCCGCCTGACCGTTTACACGCCGTCGGACTACGTCGGCAAAGTCATGCAGCTCTGTCAGGACAAGCGGGGCACGTTCGAGACGATGGAGTACATCACGCCGGATCGGGTGCGGGCCATTTACAAGCTGCCGTTGGCCGAGTTCATCGTCGACTTTTACGACCGGCTTCAGACGGTCACCCGGGGTTATGCGTCGCTGGACTACGATCACATCGGCTTTGAGCCGTCGGACTTGGTCAAGGTCGACGTGCTGATGAACGGCGAGAGCGTGGACGCCTTCTCGTTTATCTGTCACGGCGACGACGCGTACCACCGGGGACAGAAGGTCGTTTCCAAGCTGAAGGAGCTGATTCCCCGCCAACTGTTCGAGGTGCCCATTCAGGCGTCTATCGGCAAGCGGGTGATCGTCCGAGCCAACGTGAAAGCGCTCCGCAAGGACGTGCTGGCCAAGTGCTACGGCGGCGACATCACGCGGAAGAACAAGCTGCTGGAGAAACAGAAAAAAGGAAAAGAACGGATGAAGCTCATCGGACGGGTGTCCATTCCGCCGGAGGCGTTCCTGCGCTTTCTGGACGTGGACGATGCGGACAGCCGCTGACCTGTTCAGAGGAACTGGCTCCGGTCCCTGCGGGCTGTACCTGCACGTGCCATTCTGTCGGGGCAAGTGCCCGTACTGTTCATTTTACAGCCGGCCTCTCACGGCGCGGGCGCTGGACGAGTACCTGACCGGCGTCGAGCGGGAGCTTGGAATACTCGCGAGCCGCTACAGCGGGAAGCTTCAAACAGTTTATATCGGAGGCGGCACGCCGTCGGCCCTGCCGATTGACGCGTGGCGGAGATTGTTTGCCGCGCTGGAATGGCTGAAGCGGGAAAGCAGCGCGGAGTTTACCGCCGAGGCGAACCCGGAAAGCCTGACAGACGAGCTGATCGGGCTGTGGCAGGACCATGGCGTCAACCGGGTGAGCTTGGGCGTCCAGTCTCTTGACGACCGAATCTTGAGCGGCCTGTCCCGGCATCACAGTGCCGTTCAGGCGCTGGAGCGGACAGCCCAGTGCGTCCGGCTCGGCTTTCGGGTGTCCTGCGACGTCATGTTCGGCCTGCCGGGGCAGACGCTGAGGAATTTCGCCGAGACGGTGAAAAGGCTGGTCAGCACGGGAGTTAGACACCTGTCCTTGTATCAGCTGTCCATCGAGCCGGGCAGCTACTGGTGGGCTCATAGGCCAAAGGAACTGGGCGGCGGCTACGCCTCGTACCGATGGGCCCAGTGGTACCTGCCGCGTCAGGGGTTTCGACAGTACGAGATCGCGTCGTTCGCCGGGCCGGGCGAGGAAAGCCGGCACAACCAGCTGTACTGGACCCGCGCCAACGTTCTGCCTGCCGGGCCGTCGGCTTGGGGGTACTGGGAAGGGTGCCGGACGTGCGGCGAGCCGACCGTCGGCCGATGGGCCGCTGACTTGGCGGCCGGGCGGCTTCCTCTTGCCGGCTGGGAGGAACTTAAAGGCGGCCGGGCCGCCAGCGAGGCGGTTATCTTGGGCACTCGTATGGCCCAGGGAATCGACTTGGCGTCCTGGGAGAGCCAATTTGGCCGCCGGGCCCGGGGCGAGCTGGAACGCCGTCTGTCCCTTCTGCCGCCGGATTGTTTTGCCGTTCGGGCCGGTCGGCTGAGCCTAACGCCGAAGGGCATGAGGCTGGGCAACGCGCTTTGGAGTGAACTGCTTGAATTATGAACGCCGCGAAACGGCGGCTTGAAGGAAAAGGGGAGTCGATTTTTGGACGAGCAGATCATCCGGGAAATCGAGCGGGTTGTCCCGTCAGTTCGAGATGAGGATTTGAGCCGGCACTGCAGCTGGCGAATCGGCGGACGGGCCGATCTGTTTGCCGTCCCCGGCGAGGCCGGGCAAGTCGAAGCGGTTCGGAACTTCTGCTGTCGGGAAGGCGTTCCGCTCGTCGTCATCGGCCAAGGGTCAAACTTGTTGTTTGACGACGAGGGCGTGCGCGGCGTGGTGATGAAAATAGGATCCCGCTGCGGCGCCTGCGTCATTGACGGCGAAACCGTTCGCGTGCAGGCGGGAGCTTGGGGGCCGGGGGTCGTCCGTCAGACCGGCTCGCGGGGGCTGTCCGGGCTGGAACACCTGATCGGCGTACCGGGCTGTTTGGGTGGGTTGGTGTTCATGAATGCCGGAAGCCTGCGGCGCTGTATCGGCGAGTCGGTCGTCTCGGTGAAAGCCCTCGACCCGACAGGCCAAATTCAGGAAGTTTCGCAGAAGGACTGCGGCTTCTCGTACCGGTCGTCGGTCTTTCAGTCCGGCGGTTGGATCATCCTTTCAGCGGTCCTGCGTCTTGTCCAGTCCGATCGGCTGGGCGTCTTGGCCGAAATGGCCGCGGTTTTGGCCGACCGGAAGCGGAAGTTCCCCCTTCGATGGCCAACCTGCGGGTCGGTGTTCAGCAACGACACCGGGCTGTTCGAGCGGTTTGGCCCTCCCGGCAAGGTCATCGACCGGATGGGGCTCAAAGGGACGGCGGTCGGCTCAATGGCCGTGAGCGCCGAACACGGCAACTTCATCATCAACCGAGGCGGCGGTACCTGCGCTCAAGCCGTGGCCCTGATAGGGCTTCTGCGCCGTCGGGTCTTTGCCCGTACCGGCATTTGGATGAACACGGAAGTCCGCTACGTGAGCCCTGCCGGCTTGGTTTTTCCGGCCAGCCGGCTCTGCGGGGAATAAAAATGCCCTCCCGAGCGGGAGGGCATAGAAGAGCGGATTACAGGCAGACGGCGTTGGACGCCAGCATCGTCGAGACGATTTCAAACATGTTGGACACAACGCCGACGCCAATGCTGTCGGTCAGGCCGAAGTGCTTGAGGCAGGTGCCGCAGACCAACACGGAGCCGCCGGCCTTTTCGTAGGCGTTCAGTGCCTCGCAGGTCGGAGTTCCCCTCACGGCCAGCTTGACTCCTTCGTTCATCAGGGCCACGACCGCAGGGCGCAGGTCGTCCAGCTGGGACAGGGTTCCCAGCAGACCTTTGATCAGCACTTCGCCGAGCTCGGCGTCGTTGCCGCCCAGCGTCTGATGGGTGATCAGCATGGCGGGCTTGAGCGCCCGGGCTGGCTGGCACTCGGCTTTCGCCGGGGCCGGCGACGAAACGGCCTTGGTGCCTTCGATGATGATGTCGTCGTTCTCGGCTGACAGCTTCACCGCGTAGCCCTGGCTGGTCAAGAAGCGGGATACGTTCTGTCCGGCAATGGCGTTGTCCACAGTTACCTGAATAGCTTCGGGCGCGCTGGCTAGGGCTTCGCGGGTCATCATTACCGGCTGGGGGCATTGCTGGCCCCGTGCGTCTACTTTTTTCATGACAGGTCACCTCGTCGATCTTCAGGGTGCCGTTGGACAGCATCCTCAAAATTGGTATAGTACTTATAAAATTATATCCCAGGGAGACAACGATTACCACAGGGCAGGTGTTGGACGTGAGCAACGAGAATAAGAGGCAGGCTCTTTTGCGGTCTTTGCCGGCCATGGAAAAAGTGCTGAGCGATTCGAGGCTGTCAGGGTACGATGACCTTGTCGACCGAGGCACGATGAAAAAAATCTGCCGGAGCACATTGGACCGCTGGCGGGCCGATATTTTGGCCGACCAAAGAGAAACGTACAGCGACGAGTCCTTTTTCGCCGAAATCGTCGAAGAACTGAAACGGCGTCAGAAGCCCAGCCTTCGCCCGGTGATCAACGCCACAGGCGTGGTGATCCACACCAACTTAGGCCGCTCTCCGCTGGCGGAACAGGCTGTTCAAGCCGTCGCGGAAGTGGCCCGAGGCTACAGCACGTTGGAATACAACTTGGAGAGCGGTCACCGCGGCCAGAGAAACAGCCACGTGGAATGGCTCCTGTGCCAGCTCACCGGGGCGGAAGCGGCCGTCGTCGTGAACAACAACGCCGGCGCGGTTCTGCTCGCTCTGGCGGCTCTGGCCGGCGGAAAACAGGCCGTCGTCTCCCGGGGCGAGTTGGTCGAGATCGGCGGCTCCTTTCGGATTCCCGATATCATGGGCTTCGCTGGAACCGAGCTCGTCGAGGTGGGCTGCACCAACCGAACTCACGTCTCCGACTACGAGAAGGCCATCACCGACGACACGGCCATGCTTCTCAAAGTGCACCCGTCCAACTTCCGAATTACCGGATTCCACTCCCAGGTTCCCCGCGAGGAACTGGCCGAACTGGCTCACCGCCGGGGCGTCCTGCTGATGGAGGACCTGGGCAGCGGCATCTTGGCCGATCCGAGAGCGCTGGGAATTGAGGACGAACCGACCGTTTGCCAGTGCCTCGACTCGGGCGTCGACGTCGTGACGTTCTCTGGGGACAAACTGCTCGGCGGGCCGCAGTTCGGCGGGATCGTCGGCCGCCGAAACGTCATCGATCGCCTGCGTCACCACCAGCTGCTGCGGGCTCTCCGGTGCGACAAACTGTCGCTGGCCGCAGCCGAGGCGACCCTTCGGCTTTACCTGAGCGGCCAGTGGAGGCAGGTTCCGACGTTGGCCATGGTCTCGGCTCCGGCCACCGTTTTGTACGAGCGCGCCGAAGCGCTGAAGAGGAAAATCGACGCTGAGCTGGCGGACCTGTGCCTGCTAACCGCCGTCGTTCAGACCCAAGACGCCGTTGGCGGCGGCTCCTACCCGGAACGCCCTCTGGCCGGGTGGGGGGTCTCCGTGAGGTCTTCCGAGTCCCTCAGCTCCGGGGCGATTCAAGAGCGGCTCCGTCACGCCGACTTTCCCGTTGTGGCCGGCGCCGGCGACGGGGCCCTCGTCCTGCACCTGCGGACGCTTGCCCCCGACTGCGAATCGGCCCTGCTGAAGTCGCTGCGCCAAGCGCTGGAGGCGTGACGTGGCCGGCCGGGAAATATCGCTGGTCATCGGCACGGCCGGACACATTGACCATGGCAAGACGACGCTGGTCAAGGCCCTGACCGGAACTGATCTGGACCGGCTGGAAGAGGAACGCCGGCGGGGCATTACCATCGAACTGGGCTTCACTCCATTGGAACTGCCCAGCGGCCGGGTTGTCAGTCTGGTCGACGTCCCCGGGCACGAGAAGCTCATCCGCCAGATGGTGGCCGGCGCCTCGGGCCTCGACGCGGTGATACTTGTCGTCGCGGCTGACGAGGGAGTCATGCCTCAGACGAGAGAGCACTTGGATATCCTCCAGCTTTTGGGGGTGTCCAAAGGCCTCGTCGTGCTCACCAAGTGCGACGTCGTCGAGGCGGACATCTGCCGCATGGCCCGAGAGGACGTGACGGAGCTCGTCCGAGGAACGTTCCTTGAAGGAGCGCCGATTCTGCCGGTCTCTTCCGTCACAGGACAAGGCATTCCGGAGCTTAAAGCTGAGCTGGACCGATTCGTCGACAGCACGGCCCCGCGAGACAGGAGCGGCGCGCTCTTTCTGCCGGTCGACCGGGTCTTTCACGTGGCCGGGTTCGGCACGGTCATCACCGGCACGTCGTGCCGCGGCTCGGTGACCCGCGGTGACGAGGTAGAGGTTTTGCCCGCCGGGCGGCCGTCTAAAGTGCGGTCCGTTCAGGTTCACGGGACGTCGGTCGTCCGGGCCGAGGCCGGCCAGAGAACGGCTCTGTGCTTGGCCGGCATCGAGACGGATCAGGTGAAGCGCGGGGACGTCGTCTGCTCTGCCGGAGTTTTCAAGGCGACCGACTGTTTGGACGTGGGGCTGACCCTGCTGAAAACGGCTCCTGAGCCGCTGGCTCACTGGCAGCGGGTACGTCTCCATCTGGGAACGTCCGATGTGCTCGCCCGCGTGTCCCTGCTGTCCTCCCGGGAGCTGAACCCGGGAGAGGACGCGCCCGTTCAGCTGGTGCTTGAAGAACCTGCCGCCGCTTCCATCGGCCAGAGGTTCGTCATCCGCTTTTACAGTCCCCTGCGGACCATCGGCGGAGGCGTCGTCATCAACCCTTACGGCCGTAAGCCGGGCAACCGGCGCGTCCGCGAGCGCATGAGCGGCGAGCTGCTGAACCTTGAAGGCTCTCTTGACCGAGACGACCGGGTCTGCCGGCTCGTCAGCGCGAGAGGCAAAATCGAGCTGAACGACCTGATGATCGCCTGTCAGGAGATGAAAGAAGACCTGCTTCCCCAGCTGGAAGAGCTTCAGAAGTCCCAGCGTTTGGCGGTCGTGGCGGCCGGTTCAACGGTCGTCTTCTCCAACGAAGAGTTCAGCCGAAACGTCGAAAAGATCTGTTCTGCCTTGGCTGACTACCACGCCAAGTACTCGCACCAGCCCGGCGAAAAGCCCGACGAGCTGATCAACGGCCTGTTCGCCGAGCCGGACCGGAGGGTTAGGCGGGCGATTCTCGACCGGCTGGTTGCCGCCGGGAAAATATCCTCTGAAGGCGGGCTCATTCGTCTGCCGTCGTTCGTCCCTCTGGGGGACGAGGCCTTCGAGAAGAGTCGGACCGCCGTCCTTGACGCGTGCCGAGCCGCCGGGTATCAGTTCCTCACCATCGAAGAGCTCGGCGGCGCCGTCTCGATGAAGGCAAAGGGCTTGGCCGACCTGTTGGCTCAGCTGAAAAAGAGCGGCGACGCGGTCGTCTTGGACGGGACGTTCGTCACCTCTCGGGAGATGGTCGATCAGCTGGTCGAAAAGCTGTCGGCTGTTCAGGGCGGCGTCTCTCTGGCTGACGTGCGGGAGTTGACCGGCAGCAGCCGAAAGTTCACCGTCCCGGTGATGGAGTACTTGGACGGACAGGGGATCACCCGTCGGGTCGGGGATAAGCGGATCGTCCTCCGTCGGAGCGGGGCTCGGTGATGGCCGCCGCCGTCAGCCCTCTGACCGTTCCCAGCTATGCCAAAATCAACCTGACGCTTCGCATCGGCCCTCGCCGGCCTGACGGGTATCACGAACTGACCTCTCTGGTCTGGCGGACGCCGCCGGTCGAGAGCCTGACGATCGCGCCGGCGGCGCGTGACGCTCTGTCGGTGACCGGCTGTCAGATCGAAGGCGAAAATGTCCTCGTCAAGGCGCTGAGAATGATCCGCGCCGAAGGGGAAAACGTCCCTCCGCTGGCAACCGCGCTGGACAAGCGCGTGCCGCCCGGATCTGGGCTTGGCGCCGGAAGCGGCAACGGCGCGGCGTTTCTTCAAGCCATCGAAACTCTGGGCTTTCAAATTGCGGTCGCGCGGGACGCCGCCGGTGCAGACGGATATTTTTTCCTGTCCGGAGCGCAGACTGCCCTGATGAGGGGAATCGGAAACGACGTGACGCCCTGCAGAGCGGCGGAGCTTTCCTGTATCGCCGTCTGTCCCAACTGGCCGACCAACACCGCTCGCGCGTACGCTCGGCTCGACGGGCTACGGGCCAAGCCGCAGGACATGGAAGAGGCGCAACGCGAAGCCATGCGAGTGTTGGACGCGCTATGTGCTGGAGAAAAAGTCGGCCTTCTGCCCAACGACTTTTTAGCCCTTGCCGCCGAGCGGGCGGAGTACGGGGAACTTTTTGCCGCGTTTTCCGACGCAGGCGCTCTGGCGTGGGGGCTCACCGGGAGCGGCAGCGCCGCGTTCGGCGTTTGGCCCTTCGGGAAGGCTCCGGAACTTGAGCTGAACGAACCTTGGATCAGGACGATTCTGCGCCTGTGACGTGCGCAGCAGATGAAAGGAGACCTGTCGTGCGTGGTCAAAGAATTGAACGGCTGATTCGCATTACTTCGAGATTTCTTTCCTCCCCGTCCAGTCCCATCTCGCTGACTGGACTGGCGGACGATTTTTCGGTCTCAAAAACCGTCATCAGCGACGACGTGGCGGTCATCGACGAGACGCTTCAGCTGGAAGGCTTCGGACGGATCGTCGTCGACCGGGGGCGAGCCGGCGGAGCGGCCTACGTTCCCAGTCTGTCGCCTCTTCGCCGGAAAACGTTCCTTGACGAGATGGTCGCGCGGCTGGGCCAGAGTTCCCGCCGCCTGCCCGCCGGGTTCATCTACTACGCCGACGTCCTGTTTCACCCGGCTACTGTCGAGTTGCTCGGGCTCGCTCTGGCGTCCGACTTCCTCGCCTCAAAGCCGACCATCGTCATGACGTCGGAAGTCAAGGGAATCCCGCTGGGACTCTCCGCCGCCCGCGCCTTAGGGCTGCCTCTCGCTCTCTGCCGGTTCCGCAACAGGGCGAGCGACGGGCCGGCCGTGTGCGTCCACTATCCGACGCCGGCGGGAGAAGCTCGGGCTGTTTACATGGGAACAAAACAGCTCGGTTCGGACGATCGGGTGCTCATCGTGGACGACTTCGTCCGGGGCGGCAGTACCGTGGCGGGAATGTGTCAGGTGTCCAGGGAGTTCGGCGCTCAAATCGTCGGGGTCGGCGCGTTCATTCTCGCCGACGAGCCGGCGAAGAAGGCCGTTTCCGGCTGTCAGAGCCTGCTTCGTCTGTCGCCGGGCCGTCGGCTGTATATCTCCGGTGAGGAGGCCCCGACCGAACCGTACGACGATGACGCGGAAGGCTTGACCGTGTTATAATCCCACACATGGGAGGTGCCGTTCATGAAGGTCTCGATTAACGAAGAACGGTGCATCGGCTGCGGCGTCTGCGTCCAGATAGATCCGGACGTGTTTTCTCTCGCCAGCTCACGTGGTGTGGCAAAAGTCATCCGCCCTGAAGGCAACAGCTTGGTGTCTCAGGCGATGACCAGCTGTCCTGTTGACGCTATCATCGTCGAGGAATAAACTTCCCGTACTCGGGCCCATAGCTCAAGGGTTAGAGCTGCCGGCTCATAACCGGGAGGTTCCAGGTTCAAATCCTGGTGGGCCCACCAGAAGGTTACAGTCCCCGCGGAAATTTTTCCGCGGGGACTGTTTTTTTTGATGACTTCGAGTTGTTCTGTTCGTTGTTTAGCCAAGAAAGAAATGCCGTCACGCTTCTTTAGCCGCTTTCCATTGAGGTTTGTGCTGCTCCCGTGCCCTTGAGATCGACTGGCAAACGGTGGGTGATGAGGTCTTAACTCATGACCGCACGATTACACAGACTGGCCTCGTTTGACGGAAAAGGCCAAGTCCCAAGCCCAAAGCCCCAAGCCCCAAGCCCCAAGCCCCAAGCCCCAAGCCCCAAGCCCCAAGCCCCAAGCCCGAAGCCCCAAGCCCGAAGCCCCAAGCCCGAAGCCCCAAGCCCCAAGCCCGGCCTAGGCCGGGCCTTTCGGCGGTCGTCCCTCATTCGTCATCTGTAAGGAAAGGACGTAGCTTCCCAACTTCGAGAGCTGAGGCAACGTCTTTTTTAAATGCCGCGCCTCTCTCGCGGCGCGGCATTTTTCGTGTGCGCTGGTCGGTGTGCTCTGCCTTGAGAGGCTGTCTTGCGTCCATCCGCGTGCGGCGGGCGGTTTGGCAAAAGAGTTGGTCTGTTGGCTACCAGACGTCTGATCGGTCCGGGACGTGGTTGTCCCTAGTATTTTTAGTTTGAAACAGTTTCTGTCCCTCTTTTTTCTGCCAGACTGCAAGCGTTTTTTCGCGGCTGAAGGTGATTTTGGGGGCTTACAGCGTCAATTTTTGCCTTCTGACCACGATAAAGCGAGAGGGGACAGCGCTGTCCTTGTGACGGGGGCATAAGTAAACTTTAGTGCATAATTGATTGATCATCAGTCGTTCATCGTGTCATCCTATAGCGTTTTTCCTGTAATCTGCACGAGCTGGCTTTTGGGGCGATTCTATAAGGCGTTGATATCACTGGTGTTTAATTAATGCTGATAATAAAGCAATGAATAATGCAATTGATTTATCGTAAACTTTTATTTCGTTAAATACGGTTTGTCGGAAACGTGGCATGAGTATACTGGGGCCATCTTCTTTGAAAGGGGAGAGTTTCATGAAGTTGAGTTCTTTGTTTGGTTCCATCGCGTTAGTGGCGGCTCTGGGGGGCATGGCGTTGGCCCAAGATAAGAGCGGTTTGAAGGATTGGGCCGGCGAGTACGTGAGCGCCGACGCGTTCTTGTCCGCACCGCAGGCAGACGAGTTCTGCCAGAAGGTTGTTGACGAAGCGAAGAAGGCCGGCAAGGACGTGACGGCTGATCAGGTAAAAGAAAACGTCGGCGGGCAGTTTGAGTCCCAGTTCAAGAGCGCCCTGATTGACGAGAGCGGCATAACGTTTGAGATCAAGGAAGACGGTCAGAGCATTCACGTTGATTACGAGTTCAAGGGCGCCGTCAGCGCCGCCGACGGGACGAAATGGTACGCCTTCGACGCGAAGGAAGCTCCGGCTGACAGCAAGCTGTCTCATGTGATTTTGAGCGATCTGAGCGGTGACCCTGAGCAGCTTCAGATTCGGTGCGGAGAGGGAAGCGCAGCCGAGCTGGCTGACAACCCGGGCGCCGCGTGGTGCAGCGTTCTGTTCCACAAGGATCTCGCACCTGCTGATTTCCTGTCCAAACTTGACCCGGCCGCGGTCGCCGAGAAGATGGAGTAATTTTCCGGCTAAGATTTTCTCAACCCGCGCGGAAACGCGCGGGTTTTTTATCCTTTCATTTTTTGCAGTGTCTTGTCTGAAGGGAGTAAGCAAGAAGACGCCGATATGGCTGTGCGATCGAGCGGCTGAAGGCGCGCTCCGTCAGGACGATGGACAGCCGCTCGTCCGGCAGGCTCAGAAATTTTCGAGAGAAATTCTTTCAGCGGTCCTACTGATATTATTCCCAAGGTTAGATACTGTTTTATCAAAACGTGTCACGTGTAAGATACAACTATCTTTTGTGAAGGGAAGGATGTCAATGAAGTTTCGTTCGTTGCTTTGTTCCGTAGCTCTGGGGCTTTTTGCCTTTGGCGGGATCGCCGCTGCTCAGGATAAGGCTGAGATCACTGGGCTGAAAGATTGGGCCGGCGAGTACGTGAGCGCTCAGACGTTCTGGACTGATGCTCGGACTGAGGACTTCTTCAAGGCAGTCGTCGAAGAGGGCGAGAAGCAGGGCAAGCCGGCTACCGTTGATCAGGTGAAGCAGAAGATGTCCGACATGTATCATTCGGACTATCAGGCTGCTGTGGTTGACGAGAACGGCATCACCTTTGAGTCAAAAGACGGCAAGAGCGTTCGCGTTGACTACGAGTTCAAGGGCGCTGTGAAGGATGCGGACGGCGAAGATTGGTATTCTTTCGAGGCCAAGGGCACACCTGAGGACAGCCAGCTGACTCACCTGGTGTTGATTCCTCTGCACGGCGATCCCCAGCACTTCCACTTCCGTTACGGCGAGGTAAGCGCTGAAGATCTGCTCACCAAGCCCGAGTATCACGGCTGGTGGGGCACGTTCGTTCACAAGGGCTTGACCTATGAGAAGTACATGGAGAAGATGAAGCCCGCGACGTTCGTCAAGTACGTCCTGTAACTTTTCACAACAAAGAACTTTAACGAGAGGCCCCGCACGCTCTGTGCGGGGCCTCTCGTTTTAGGACGCGTCATTTTTGACAAAGGTTGGCAGATCTGGGGCAAAGAAAAAGCCCCGGCTCGGATTGCCGGGGCGGGGCTGCAGGTGGCGGAGGGAAAGAGATTCGAACTCTTGAGGCTGACGCCTAACGGTTTTCAAGACCGTCGCCTTCGACCGCTCGGCCATCCCTCCGTGCGATGTATTATATCACGGAGGTGTGATATGTTTGTCATGAAAGTCTTTGTCGGTTTTCAGGAGGAGGGAACAGTTTGATTTGTCGATCTTGTGACGTGACGTTTCGGGTGAGATATGCCGAGACGGATCAGATGGGCATTGCCCACCACAGCAATTATTTTGTCTGGTTTGAGATGGGACGTTCCGAGCTGTGCCTCCTGTGGGGCGTGCCGTATGAGCAATGGGAGAAGGCCGGAGTCATTCTGCCGCTGGCCGAAGTGTCGTGTCGGTACCGTCGGCCGGCCCTGTACGACGAACAGCTGCGGCTGGTCACGACCCTGGATTCGGTGAGTCGGGTCAGCGTTTCATTTTCTTATCGACTTTTGGGGGCCGAAGGGGAGCTTCGCGCCCAAGGGTGGACGAAGCACGCTTTCGCGTCGCCGGATGGAAAGCTGATTAAAGGGGGCCACGAGTTCCTTTCGCCGCTGATCGAGACGATGAAAAGGGTCTTGGAGACGCCGGAGAACGCCTGACCATCTTTGCGGCAGGTCACGGACGCGCTATAATCAACATACTTTCAGCTGGGCGCTGGCCCGGCGATTCGTGAGGAGATGATTCAGGTGAGAAGGAGACATGCTGTATTGGCGGGGCTTTTTGCTGGTGCCCTGTGCGCGTCCTGCGCTATGGCGGCTCAGGAGATTAACGCGTACTCCATTATGCCGGAGATGTACGCGGCTCCTGTGACGGCAGAATTCACCCGGTTGACTGGTATTAAGGTCAACTTCATGCGGTTCTCTGCCGGCGAGGCTCTGGCTCGGCTGGTGGCGGAGAAGGACAACCCGCAGGTTGATGTGCTGATCGGCGGCCCGGCGGACACCTACGAGGCCGGTATGGAGAAGGGCGTGTTCGCGTCCTACGTTTCCCCGTCGGCCGAGACGATCCCGGCGGATCTGAAGGATCCGAAGGGATTCTGGACTGGGATCGGGATTATCCCGCTCTGCTTCCTGACGAACACCGATTTTCTGGCTTCCCACAACCTGAAGGCTCCTGCGTCTTGGGCTGACCTGCTGAACCCGGCCTACGAGAAGGGGCTCCAGATGGCAGACGCCCGCACGTCCGGCACGGCGACGGAGCGGATTTACTCGCTGGTGAAGGTGATGGGCGAGGACGAGGCGTTCGCCTATCAGAAGAAGCTGAACGACAACGTGCAGATGTACACGAAGAGCGGTGCCGGCGGCGCGATGCCCGTTGCGACTGGACAGGCTGCAGCTGGTATTTTCTACATCTGCGACGCGCTGCAGATTCAGCAGCAGGGGTATCCTGTAGAGATCACCTACCCGTCCGACGGCGTGACCTACGGCATCGAGGCGGTTGGCATTGTGGCGAACTGCGCTCATCCGGATCTGGCCAAAAAGTTTGTCGACTGGATGACCAGCGTGAACTACGCCCAGTTCATCGTCGAGAACAAGATCAACTACGTGCCGACCCAGCCGAGCGTCAAGACGGAGAACCCGCTGCTTGACCTGTCAAAGATCAATCTTCAGAAGGTGCCGACCGAATGGAAGGGCGCCAACCGCGACCGGCTTGTGGAGCGGTGGGTGAACGAGGTCATCAAGTAGAGCCGGCACCTGCTGCGCTCTAAAAATGCAGATCACGCGCTGCCGGGGTATCCCCGGCAGCGCCATTGAGGATGGTGTGACCTCTTGAAGGGAAGTCCGGTCAAGCTCGATTCTGCCGCTAAGGCGGTCGTCACTGCTCTGTGGCTGTCGCTGGGCGTTTTTGTGGTGTTCCCGTTCGTCCGCCTTCTGTGGATAACGTTCACCGTCGATGGCGCTCCCAGTCTGGGGACGCTGATTCCCGTCGCGACGAACTGGTACAACCAACTGGCGTTCCGCAACAGTCTTCTGCTCGGCTTGGCCGTGGCAACCTGCGGAACTGCGCTCGGGTTCCTCTTCGCCTATGGGGTGACCCGCCTGCACCTGTCAAAGCCCTTTACCTGGATTATTAACGCGGTAGTCATGCTGCCGCTCATCTCGCCTCCCTTTACTAGCAGCATCGCCCTGACCCTGTCGCTTGGGCCGAACGGGACGCTGCTCAAGCTGTTCGGTCTGAAGTCCATCGGGTTCTACGGGTTCAGCGGGACGTTCATTTCCGAGACGCTGACGTATTTCCCGATAGCCTATATGACATTGGCGACGGTTCTTTCCCGTCTGGATCCCAACTTGGAGGACGCGGCCTATTCCATGGGGGCGTCCCCTTGGAGGACGTTTCGGACCGTCACGTTGCCTCTGTCGCTTCCGGGGGTAGCGAACTCGTTTTTGTTGCTGTTTGCCGCGTCGCTGGCCGACTTTGCGACGCCGCTCGTCTTGGCTGGCCACTCGTTCCCGGTTCTACCGACTCAGGCGTACCTTCAGATCACCGGGCTGTACGACTTAAAGGGCGGAGCGGCCCTGTCGTTCATGCTGTTGGCTCCGGCTCTGGCCGTGTACGCTCTCCAGCACTTGTGGCTGGAGAAGAAGAGCTTTGTGACGATCAGCGGCAAATCCGGCGGCCGGTCGAGCGTCAAGGGGCCTGGGCCTGCTGCCCGGACTGCCATGATGGGCGTGATGGACCTCGTTCTGGCGTTTGTGCTGTACCTGTACGGGCTGATTCTCTGGGGCTCGGTGGTGAAGGTCTGGGGCGTTAACCCGACGCCGACGCTTCAAAACTACGCGTACGTGTTCTCGTTCGGCCGGAAGGCGATTATGGACACGCTGCTCGTGGCGCTGATCGCGACGCCTTTGGGCGGCCTGCTGGCCGTGTTTGTGGGCACCGCGTCGGCCCGGTGGAAAATCCGGGGCCGCAAGACGCTGGAAACTGTCTCGCTGCTCAACTACGCCCTGCCGGGGACGGTCGTGGGCATCGCCTACGTGGTGGCGTTCAACTCCAAGCCGCTCGTTCTCACCGGGACCATAAGTGTCTTGGTCGCTGCGTACGTGTTTCGGTACGCGTCCGCTGGAATCCGTCAGGTCATCGCGACGATGCAGCAGATCGACCCGTCAATTGAGGAGGCCTCGGCGAGCCTCGGCGCGGGCAGCGGCCGGACGTTCCGGCTGGTTACCCTTCCGTTGGTCCTGCCGGCCGTGCTGTCAGGGATGAAGTACCTGTTCATCCACTCCATGACGGCTATCAGCGCGACGATTTTCCTCGTTTCTGTCCGATGGAGCCTGCTGACGACGCGAATCCTTGAGTGCATGACCGAACTGCAGTTCGCGCACGCCTGCGCGTTTTCAATCGTCCTGATTCTTATCGTTTTTGTGGCGGGCGGGGTTTTGAATCTCCTGGCCCGAGCTCTGTACCGCGGGAGAGGAGTGGCATAATGGCGCTGTCGCTGAAATTGTCCGAGCTGAGCAAAACTTACACCAAGGACGGCCAAAAGTTTGCCGCCGTTGACGGCGTGAACTTGGAAGTGGGGCAGGGCGAGTTCCTCACGTTTCTTGGTCCGTCCGGCTGCGGGAAAACGACGACCCTGCGGATGATCGCCGGTTTCGAGACGCCCAGCTCGGGAAAGATCGTCATCGGTGGCAGCGACGTGACCGATTTGCCGCCCAACCAGAGAAACGTGGGGTTCGTGTTCCAGAACTACGCGCTGTTTCCCCACATGACGGTTTTTGACAACGTGGCCTACGGGCTGAGGGTGCGGGGACAAAACGCCGGAACGATCGCTCAGGCGGTTGCCGGCGCTTTGGAGCTTGTCGGACTGCCGGCGGCGGCCAAGCGGTACCCGTCTCAGCTGTCAGGCGGCGAGCAGCAGCGGGTCGCGCTGGCCCGCGTTTTGGTGCTCAAACCGCAAGTCCTGCTGATGGACGAGCCGCTCTCCAACTTGGACGCCAAACTTCGGCTCCACATGAGGACGGAAATCCGCCGGATTCAGCAGGAACTGTCGCTGACGTGCCTGTACGTCACTCACGATCAGAAAGAAGCTCTCACCATGTCCGACCGGATCATGGTGATGAACCGGGGGCACGTCGAACAGCTCGGCTCGCCGATGGATCTGTACGCCGATCCGGCCAGCCTGTTTGTGGCCGATTTTATCGGTCAGGCGAACCTGCTGAAGGGCCGGTTGGCCCAGATCAACGGCGAGTTCGGAACAGTCGATCTGGGAAATTCCGTCGGCCGCGCGGTCGCCCGTTTAGTTCGAGGGCGTCAGATGCAGGAGGGACAGTCGGTCGTGCTGGTGGTTCGGCCGGAAAATATTTCCCTTGAAGGGGACGAATCGGACGGCTCTCTCTCGTTTCGGGTTGACCGCCGCCTGTTTGAAGGGGATCGGATCAACTATTCCGGCTGTCTGGGGGACGGCCGGCCGGTTGACTCCTCCGTTCCCTTTCTCGTTGGCACTCGCCTCATAGAACCTGGCGAGATGGTACGCGCGTCGTTTGACCGCCGGGGGGCGGTCGTCGTTCCAGACGAAAAGTAAATGACGGCATGAGGGGCGCTATTTGGAGGGGAAGAGAGAAGATGCAGGAGCGATACATCACCATATCAGTTCGTCTTGAAGAATCACTGGTCGCTCACCTTGATCAGCTGGCGAGAAATTCGGGAAGCACCAGATCCGCGTTCATGCGGCGAATTTTGGCCGAGCACGTGGACTCTCTGGACGAAAGCGCGTTCAAACCCCGGGCAAGCCGCTACCTGCTCGGCGAAAACGGCCAGTAAAATAAAGCGCCCTGCAGTTTTCTGCAGGGCGCTTACTTTGTAGGATCAGAAGCGTTTGAGTCTGGGCAGAAGAATGGCAGTGATGACTATGCCGATGATCGCGTTCGGAACCATATACGTGGCGTTGTAGATCAGCGAGTAGACCCACGGATTCTGTCCGGCCGGCGCGTATTGGCCGAAGAACACCGCGCCGCTGATGACGCTGCAGAGCAGCCGTCCGGCACTGCCCAGAACGACGCCGGCAGCTCCAGCCGGTCCAACGTCTTTCAGAAGCCCGGCCAGCCCGAGGGCGCCGTAGGCGATCGGGTAATCGAGAGCGGCCTGTACCGGCGTGAGGACGTAGCCACCAAGAAGGAGCCGGAGCAGTCCGGCGACCAGCCCGGTGCCGATGCCGTACTTGGCGCCGTGGCGCAGGGCGAAGATGAGCAGAGGCACGTCGCCAAGGGTAATCGAGCCTCCCTGCGGCATCTTCCAGATCTTCCACTCCGACAGAAGGACCGTCAGCGCGACGACCAGCGCCCCTTCGACCAACACGCGGGTCTTTCCCATTGAGCGATTCTGTTCCATTAAAAAAGCCCTCCCTGTTTCGCTCTGACTTGAGCGAGATGACCGGGCGGGCGCGGGCGGTGCGTATGACCGACGACGAGTCGTCGGGAGGCCCTTCCCTGCGCCGGCATGATCCGGATCAGGTTCCGGGGTCGAGCTCTTCCGAGCTCCTCTCAGCCGGCGGCTGCCGACTCCCCCAGTTCCACGGATCTTTTGTACCCCTAAGTAGGGAACTTGTCAATGCCACAGTTCTGCAAGACCAGTTATAATATCTCTGCATTCTGCTCTGGTCGGAATTCTTGCAAATGCCGCACTGACGGCTGCAGAGCGGATGAAGATGGGACGAGAAATGACCTGCGGGAGGTGAGACGGGATGAAACGATTGCCGTTCGCCGCTGCAATCCTGTGCGTTCTGCTGTGCTTCGTCAACGTCCGGACGCTGCGCGCCGACCCGCTCGAAGAAGCTGTAGAGTCGTATCGAAACAACTCGGGGCTGCTGTGCGACCGACAGGCTGGAGAGATGTTTACGAGGACGCTCGCGCTGGACATGATCTATCAGGCCCAGTGCGGCCGCCGGGAGGCCTACGAGAAGCTTGAAAAGTTTTTGCTGGGAGCCTTTCGGTCCCCGCTTGGGCTGGTCTATCACAGTCTGGATAAGGCCTTCCAGCCCATGGGCCAGGAAAGCTGGCTGGCCGACAATATGACGGCCTGCCGGGCCTTAGCCGAAGGCTACGGCCGGTGGGGCGGCCAGGAGCGAAAAGCGGCTGAGCTGTCGATTGGGCGTTCCGTGCTCAAGTACCTGAGGCACCGGGGAAAGTTTGCCCAGTCGGTGTCGTGGCGCGACCCAATATGGGGCGTTCACCTGATCGACCGGGGCGCGGAGGCGCCGCTGTTCCTGCTGGACGTGGCGGTGATGGATCGGCTGTCCCGGTGGGACGAGGCGTGGAAACAGCAGGCCCAGAAATCGCTGGGCGAGCTTGCGGCCGGCTGTGTCGTCCCGTGGCAGGACGAAAAAACCCCACAGAACGGCAGGGAATACCTGCTCCCGTTGGTCTACCTGACGGAGATGGGGTTCCTTCCCCTTCGGGGACTGGAAGAATTTCGGCTTCGGCTGAGGGAGTGGCCGTATGCCCTCGTCGAAGGGGCAGAACCGTCGGTCGGGATCGGGGCGCTGTGTGCGGTGCTGTACTGTATGGCCGGTAGCGAACAGCAGGCCGGCGCGTTGCTCGACGCGATGACGAGACGTTTCTCGTCCGGCCGGGTCACCTCGGGGCTTCTGGCCGGAGCAGGGCAGAAGCCGTCGCTGGACGACAACCTGCTGTTTTTGATCGCCCGGGCACAGGTGCAGACAAGGAGCCGCCGAGGGGGAAACGCCGCGTCGGGCCAGTGATACAGAAAAATTTTGGGGCAAATGCCGGAGAGCCAGTGCAGCGCTTTTCGGCAGATGATGAAGAGAACTGGGGGCATAGAAAATGAAAGTATCGACACGCGCACACTACGGCCTGCGGGCTATGGTGACGATTACGCAGATGGAAAAGAGCGGGATCGTTCCTGTCTCCGTGATGGATATCGCTCAGCGGGAGGAGCTGTCGGACACGTACCTTGAACAGCTTGTGTCCAAGCTTCGCCGGGCCGGGCTGCTTCGCAGCTATCGGGGGGCCAACGGAGGGTACGAGCTGGCGAAAGATCCGTCGGAGATCACCATACTGGAAATAGTCCAAGCGTCGGGGGAAAAACTGGAGTTCCCGGAGTGCGCGTTCAACGAGAAGGGGTGCGAACTGGCGAGACAGAGAGGAAGCGTCTGCCCGTCAGCGTTTTTCTGGCGAAAGCTCAGCTCGGCCGTCTTGGAGCTGTCCCGGAGCATGACGCTGGAAGACCTGCTTTCCCAGTCGTCAAAAAGTCTCATGCTGTGACGGGACGGGTGTTTTCAGCGGTTTTGGGAAGGAAAAAACTGTCTCTTTAAGCTGTTTTCAGGCGGGTCATTCATATTTGATTCACAAAAGCTGATGAATAAAGGGCTGAGGGGTATTGAACTTCCGAAAACCTGTGATATACTCAGCCCATGCAGTACCGCGTATAAAGAAACTCATTTGGGAGGTGTCAGGTGTGACGAAAACAGAACTGGTTGAGTTTGTCAGGGAGAACGCACAGCTGAAGAGGAGCGACGCCGTCGCAGCAGTGAACGCAGTCGTCGCAGGGATCTCCGGTGCGCTGAGTCAGGGCAGCAAGGTCCAGTTGGTCGGCTTCGGCACCTTCGAGGTTCGCCAGCGCAGCGCCCGTACTGGCCGTAACCCGCAGGATCCGACAAAGACCGTTCATATCCCGGCGAAGAAGGTTCCCGTATTCAAGGCCGGCAAGCTTCTTCGCAGCGCTGTCGACACGAAGCCGAGCGCGAAGAGCAGCGCAAAGAGCAAGAGCGGCGCAAAGGGCGGCAAGAAGTAGCCTTTTGAGAAGTTCGCGGCCTCGCCAATGTGCGAGGCCGCGTTTTTTGTCGGTGTCAGCCGAGAGATGGTGGGTGAGAAGATGAAGCAGGTGCTGCTGGTTACCGGTGATCAGCCGACCCAGGAAGACGTCCGTCCGTTGGAGTCAATTCATCGAATAGGCTTAGCGTCTTTGACAGTAGCGTCCCAGTCCGAAGTGCTCGCCGCCGGCGAGGCGTTCGGCGGCCGGGACGTCGTGCTGCTCGCGCCGAGCTGCGACCGGCCCGAGCTTCTCGACTGGTGCGAGCGTTGGAAGCCCCAGCGCCTTGTCGTTGGTTCAGACGGCGACTTTGGCGCTTCCAGTGGCCAGCTCGCCCGAATCCGCCGGGGCGGGACGTTTGTCCTCGGCCCCGGATCCCGCGGCGTCCTCGATCCTCTTCAGGATCTTTTCGTCAGCTGGACGCCGGCCGTCCAGCCGTCAGCGGCTCTGGACGGCAACGTGGCTCTGATCGGGCAGGGCGGCGCGGTCGTCTTCTCGCTTTTCGACATGGCCCTTGAGGCGGGCGTTAAGTTCCGTCAGGTCGTCTCCTTAGGAGTGTGTCAGGACGACGGCGCCCTGCTCGAGTGTTTGGACCAGTGCGCTGAAGACGGGCAGACCCGGTTGGTGGTCCTCTGCGCCGAGTCGTTTGTGCAGGGCCGCCGGGTCATGGAACGGGCTGCCCGGCTGGTTCGCCAGGGCGTTCCGGTCGTCCTGCTGCGGTGCGGTGTCTTCCCAGGCATCGATCGAAGGGCCCGCCTTCGCCACCCAGACGGAAACTGGGCCGACGACGCAACTTGGCGGGCTGTCGCGGAACGCTACGGCGTTACGCTCCTGTCGGACGTGGGAGAGCTGTTGGCGTTTGCCAAGCTCTACGGGTGTTCTCGGCCGGCGCAGGGGCTCTCAATAGCCGGGCTGGCCTCGTCTGTGGGGCTGGCGCTGCTTTTGCGCGACAGCTGTTTCCGCGCCGGCGTCGCGCTGCCGGCTTTTTCTCCCGAACTCACGGAAAAATTGGAGAAAGTCCTGCCGCCGAGGGCGAAGGCGGTCAACCCGATCAGCGGCACCGAGTCGCTTGTTCAGTCAGACGGGGTTCTGTCTGAGGCTTTGCGGCGCATTCATTCCGGCGGGCGTTGCCTGCCGTTCGTCGTCCTCGGAGCTCTTGGCGGCGACGAAGTGGCCCGGGTGGTCTCCGAATTGGCCGAAGCCGGGCGAGACATCGCCAGCCCGATCGTCCTGTGCTGTCTCGGAGACTGGCGTCGCTTTGCCGGCTATGGGGACCTGTTGGCCCGATCCGGCGTCGTGGTGTACCGGGACCCGGCCGAAGCGGCTCGGGCGATCGCGCTGGCAGAAAAAATCTCCGCATCGTCCGTTCGCGCCCTGCCGTCCCAGCCGGTCCCTCCTGCGCCCAAACTGCCGGAGCTGCCGGAACGGCCTGACGAGGCGCAGGTCATGGACCTGATGAAATCTTATCAGCTGAGCTTGGTTCCCTCCCGGTTCTGCTCTTCGTTGGCAGAGGTCATGAGTGCGGCTGACGAGCTGGGGTTCCCGCTGGTCCTCAAGGCCGTCTCGCCGTCGCTGCTGAACAAGCAGCAGGCGCGCGGCGTCGCTCTGAACCTTCGCACGCCGGAAGAACTGCGCAACGCCTACGGCCGGGTGCTCGAACGGGTGAGCCGAGGCCATCCGGAGGCGAAACTTCGCGGCGTGCTCGTCCAGACCATGGTGACCGACGGGCTGGAGTGTATGATCGGCCTGAAGAGGGACCCGCTTTTTGGCCCGGTGGTCGCCGTCGCGCTCGGCGGGGCCTACTATGCGATGACGCGGGACATCGCCCTGCGCCCGGCGCCTGTGACGTTTGAAGAGGCTCAGGAAATGATCAGCTCTCTGAAAGGCGCTTCGCTCATTACCGGATCGTGGAGCGGCGTCCCGCTGGCCAGCGACGAGCTGGCCAGGACAATCGCCCAGATGTCCGTCATGGGGGACTGCGAGCCGGATCTGGAACTTCTTGATATCAATCCTATTTTCGTCCGACCAAACGCCGCCGAGATTGCCGACGCGTTTATCCGGCGGACGGAAAGGAGCCGACAGTGAATTTTTCCCTCTCGTTTTTATGGCTGGCCTTGGCGTACCTGATCGGTTCGATTCCGACCGGATACTTGTCGGTCCGTTTAGTCCGCGGCATTGACATTCGGACCTTTGGAAGCGGCAACACCGGCGGCACAAACGTCGGCCGGCTGATGGGCCGGAAGTGGGGCGTGGGAGTCATCGTCTTCGACATGCTCAAGGGTGCCCTCGTCATCGGGCTGTTCCGCCTTGCCGGACTTCCCAATTGGCTGGTCATGTGCGGCGCCTTGGCCGCCGTTTTAGGGCACAATTACCCGATATGGCTGAGGTTTCGGGGCGGCAAGGGCGTGGCTACGACCTTTGGAACGCTCTTTTTCTGCGCCCTACCGTGGTCGGCCGCGGCGATCGCTCTGGCCGGCGTCGTGTGGGGCCTTTGTCTCTACCTGTGGCGGATGGTCTCGCTGGCCTCTCTTATCGCCCTGACTGCCGCGCCGGTCCTGCTGGCCCTGGCTAAAGTTCCCGCTGAGAGCGTTTGGCTCGGCGTCTGCCTGGCTCTGTTGGCATTTTGGCGCCACAGGTCGAACGTCGGGCGGATTATGCGCGGAACGGAGAACAGGATTGGTCAAAAATAACGATTGATATTCACTGACCATAAGGTACTATAAGCTCATGAATGACCGAGAGGTTGGTGATGACATGTCGATGAGCCTGACCGAAGTGATTGAGCAGTACATTCAAAGCCTGTTCGCCGACTCGGAAAGGGAGCAGGACCAGGATCGGGTGTCGCTGCGCCGCAAGGACGTGGCCGAACGGTTCGGCTGCGTGCCAAGCCAGATAAACTACGTGATTCGAAGCCGTTTCACCCCGGAAAGGGGCTTCCTCGTCGAAAGCCAGCGGGGCGGAAACGGGTACATCCGTATTCTCAAGATCAGCTACGAGCAGCCCGAAGAAAAACAGCGGTACGTGGAAGATATCGTTGGCGACAGCCTGACCGAGCAGGACGCGAAGCGCCTTCTGACCCTTTTTCAGCAACGTGGGCTGATCACGCCTAGGGAACGCCTTATCGTGGAGATATCCCTTCGCCACCTGTCCGATCTGGCAGACGGCGCGTTTGATATTTCCCCGTTCCGGCGCGACGCGATGAGGGCCGAGCTGGCCAAGCGGGTGTTCCGCGGCCTGATTTACGCTTCTTGATGGGAGGTGAGTCGTTTTATGATGTGGCAGTTCTTCAGCGATTCCTGTAAGCGTGCTCTGCAAATAGCTCACCGGGAAGCGCTGAAAATGCGTAGCAAAGAAATTGGCACGGCTCACCTGCTTCTGGGAATTGCCGCCGAGGGGACGTCCAGCGCGGCAGGTCTGCTCGAGGCAAACGGCGTGACGGCGGAGGGCCTTCGACGGACGCTGAAGATCGACGAGACGATCCCTGAGCCGGACGAGCAGACCGATCTGCCGTTCAGCGACGGAGCCCGAGGGTGTCTCGACGCGGCGTTGAACAGCGCCCGGTCTCTGGACGCCGAGCTGGTAGACCCGTCGTGCCTGTTGGCGGCCGTGCTGAAAGTCAATGACAACGGCGCGTGCCGTTTGCTGGCCACGCTGGGAGTTTCCCCAGAAACATTGAGGGAGCGAGCAGCGGAGCTTCTCGCGTCCTCTAAGCGGGAGGAAAGCCCCGTTCACAGCCCGAAGGCCGGAAACGGCGAGGGGGATGAAGCGGAGCTCGCGATCATAGGTCAGTTTTGCGTCGATCTCACGGCGCGGGCTGCTGCCGGCGAGCTGGATCCGATCGTTGGGCGCCAGAAAGAGACCCGTCGGCTCATGCAGGTGCTCTGCCGCCGGACGAAGAACAACCCGGTGCTGGTAGGCGATCCCGGAGTCGGGAAGACCGCCGTCGTGGAAGGGCTGGCCCAGCTGATTCAGTCCGAAATGGTGCCGGACCCGCTGAAGGGAAAGAAAATCCTTCAGCTAAACGTGGGCAGCCTCGTGGCCGGCGCAAAATACAGGGGAGACTTTGAGGAGCGTTTCCAAAAGCTCATCGCTCAGGCCTCCAAGTCCAAGGACATCCTGTTTATCGACGAGATACACACCCTGATCGGGACCGGCAACGCCGAAGGCTCCCTTGACGCCGCCAACATGCTCAAACCCAGCTTGGCTCGGGGCGAGCTGCGGATCATCGGCGCGACAACGGCGGCCGAATACCGGCGCTATATCGAACGCGACGGGGCGCTGGAACGGCGGTTTCAGCCGATCGACATCGCCGAGCCTGACTTTGACTCGGCCGTGGCCATCGTGTCCGGCCTGCTTCCCCGATATGAGGAACACCACGGCGTGGTTTACGCGCCGGAAGCCGCCGAGACAGCGGTTCGGCTTTCGTCTCGCTTTTTGACGGACCGGCGGCTCCCCGACAAGGCCATTGACCTGATTGACGAGGCTGGCGCGAAAGCTCAACTTGATCGGTCCGACTGGCCCCCAGAGCTGAAAGAGGTTAAGACTCGGCTCGGCCAACTGAGGCGCGACAAAGAAGCGGCTATTCTGGCCGCTGATTTTGAGCTAGCCGGACGGTTCCGCAGCGACGAGGCCGAGACGGCCCAGCAGCTGGAAGAAAACCTTTCGGTTTGGCGCCGAGGCCGGCGTATGAGCGGCAGCAGGGTCGGGCCGGACGACTTGGCTCAGGTTCTGTCGTCGTGGTGCGGCGTGCCGGTCGGCCAGATGTCCCAGTCGGAGGCGGAACGGCTTCTGACGTTAGAGAGTCGGGTTGAAAAGCACCTGATCGGCCAGAGCGAGGCGGTTTCATGCGTCTGCCGGGCCCTGCGCCGCAACCGAAGCGGCCTGCAGGACGAAAAGCGTCCGATTGGAAGTTTCTTGTTCTTGGGACCCAGCGGCGTCGGCAAAACCGAACTGGCGCGGGTTGTGGCCAGAGAGCTGTACGGCAGCGACAAGGCGCTGATCGCCTTGGATATGAGCGAATTTCACGACCGCTACACGGTTTCAAGGCTCATCGGAACCGGGCCGGGGTACGTGGGCTACGAGGATCGGGGGCAGCTGACCGAGGCGGTCAGACGTCACCCCTATTCGGTCGTCCTGTTGGACGAAATAGAGAAGGCGGACCCACAGGTGAACCGGATCCTGCTCCAGATCATGGAGGACGGACGGCTGACTGACGGCCACGGCGACACGGTCGACTTCCGCAACGCGCTGATCATCATGACCAGCAACCTCGGGTCCCGGGAGGCGGCCAAGAGCCCCTTCGGGTTCAGCGACGCGGGACGGAGCGACCAGGCCGCGCGGGGCGTCATGTCCGACGAGCTGAAACGGTTCTTCCCGCCCGAACTGCTCGGGCGAATGGACGATGTGGTGTACTTCCGGCAGCTGAACGCAGAGGACCTGTCGAAGATTTTTGACCTGCTTTTAGCGCCGGCCGTTCAGCGGCTCAAGCGGCGAGGAATTGACTTTTCCGTTTCGCCTCAGCTGAAGCTCGCGATTCTCGACGAGGCGGCGCGTCAAGGTGCAGGCGCCCGGCCGCTCAGGCGGCTGGTTGAAAAGAGAGTTTCCGACCCGACGGCCGAATGGCTGATTGCCAACCCGGGAGCGTCCGGGGAACTGGTCTGCTCGCTTGAAGACGGGGAGACGGCCGTCCGCTGCCAAGAGGGCCCGGCGGTCTTAGCGGCGCTTTCTTCCTTGGAAACGCAGGGACATTAGTTTCTTTAGTTTTTTGCGGCAGGTTCCTCAAAGAGGAGCCTGCCTTTTTTTCGCGCCCTCTTGGTCCTCCGTTATTAAAGAGTTAGTCTCTCAATTAAGTAATAAGAACCTTTCTGATCTATTGAGCTCCAATATAATAAATAAAAATATTTGATGTTTCGGAAGGAACACCAAAAGGAAGGGGGGAATTTCAGGTGACTACACGGATGGGGAACTTCATGTGGTTCTGCTTTGGCGTTGCGGCTGGCGTCGGCGCGTGCGTGCTGGTAAAGAACGGCACGGCCAAGAAAGCGGCTCTTGCGGTCTACGGCAAGGGAATTGAGCTGAAAGACCGGGTTGCCAGCGTCATTGAGCGGGGCAAGGAAGCGGCTGAGGACTTCGTTGCCGAGGCTAAGGCCCAGGCCCAGAGCGAAGAAGCTGAATAACGGATTGTGACAGCACAAGGCCTGAGGACGGCGAAACGTCGTTCAAGGGCCTGTTTTCGTGAAACAGATAGAGAACGAAAGCGAGACATATCTATGGATTATCGTATCGAACACGAGTTGCCCTGCCGCATTCGCCTGCGCTTTGCGCCTCAAGACCTTCGGGGCAGCCGCGGGCCGGTGCTTGCCGCGGTGCTGGAGACGCAGGACGGCGTCAAAAGAGCCGCCGCGTCGAGCAGAACCGGCAGTCTGCTGATCTTTCACGACGGCAGCCACCGCGACAGCATCCTGAAAGCCGTCAGCCTGATCGAGCGTTCGGAGCTGGACGAAATGGACATACAGGTTGAACCTGTCGAGCCGCCGCTCAAAGTTCAGGTTGCCAAGCTGCTGAGCGCCGCCATGACCCGCCGAATGCTGCCCATGCCGATACGGATCGTCGTCACCACTGCGTTTGCCTGCGCGTATTTTTTTCGAGGCATCAGAGAACTTCTGCACCTTCGTCTGGGTGTTGAGACGCTCGACGCCGCGGCGCTTGGCGTTTCGCTTGCCCGGCAGGACTACAACACCGCGTCGACGGTGATGACCCTTTTAGCTCTGGGAAACCTGATTGAGGACTGGACTAAGAAGCGGTCCCAAGCCAGCTTGGCAGAAAGCTTGGCCGTTCGGCTCAACTCCGTATGGGTCCAAAACGACGACGGCTCTCAGCGCGAGATTTCCATGTCCGAACTCGCGGTCGGCGACCGCGTTATCGTGCGTGCCGGCGGCTTAATCCCTGCCGATGGGGTGGTGACGGCGGGAGAAGCGCTGGTGAATCAGGCGTCCATGACCGGCGAGTCCATGGCTGTGCACCGCTGGCCCGGAACGTCCGTGTACGCCGGGACGGCGCTAGAAGCCGGGGAGCTGACGGTCCAGGTTCGGGCCCTTGCCGACGAGAGCCGGCTCAGCCAAATTGCCAAGCTCATCGAGGAATCGGAAGAGCTCAAGGCATCGGTTCAGTGCCGGGCGGAGCGGATGGCCGACGGCCTCGTCCCGTGGAGCTTTGGCTTGGCCGGCATGATGTACGCCCTGACCGGCAACGCCACGAGGGCGTCCGCCGCGCTGATGGTCGATTACTCGTGTGCCATTAAGCTGGCAACGCCGCTTTCTATTCTCTCGGCTATGCGCGAGGGCGTGAGACGCGGCGTCATCATCAAGGGCGGCAAGTTCCTTGAAGCGCTCAGCGAAGCCGATACGGTAGTCTTTGACAAGACGGGCACCTTGACGGTCTCCCAGCCTCGGGTCATCGAGGTCGTCCCGTTCGAGGGCTGGCAGCGCAGCGAGATTCTTCGGCTGTCCGCCTGCCTTGAAGAGCACTTCCCCCACTCGGTAGCGACCGCAGTGGTCCGTCAGGCCGAGCTGGAAGGGCTGACGCACCGGGAAGAACACGCCAAGGTGGAGTACGTGGTCGCTCACGGCGTCGTGAGCCGGTACTTGGACAAACGGGTGATTATCGGGAGCCGTCACTTCGTGGCGGAGGACGAGGGCGTCGTCTTCGACGAAGAGCAGAAAAAGGTCATCGAAGAAAAAGAACAGCTCGGCTCGCTGCTGTACTTGGCCTTTGACAGCCGGCTGATCGGCCTTCTGGTCATCGACGACCCGCTTCGCGAAGAGGCGGCGGACGTCGTGGCCCAGCTGCGGAGCTTAGGCATTCGGCACGTGGTCATGCTGACCGGGGATCACCCCAAGACCGCCGCTCGGGTGGCTAAGCAGCTCGGGCTGGACGACTACAGGGCCGAAATGCTTCCGGACGAGAAAACCCGCTTCGTTCAGTCCCTGCGAAAACAGGGGCGAAAAGTCATCATGGTGGGCGACGGTATTAACGACGCGCCGTCCTTGGCGGCGGCCAACGTGGGCGTGTCGCTTCGCGGCGCCGCCGACGTGGCCCAGCAGGTCGCTGATGTGGTCCTTGCCGGAGACCTCTCGTCTTTGCCAGACGCCAGGCGCCTCAGCGAGCTCGTCATGCGGCGTATCGAGCGCAGCTACCTGACCATCGTCGGGCTGAACACGACGTTCTTGCTTTTGGGGCTTTTGGGCATTATCACGCCGGCCGTGGGCGCGCTGCTGCACAACTCGGTGACCATCGGCACCAGCATGACCAGCGTCAGGCCTCTGCTTGACAAACTGCCTGCGAGCCTGCAGGCGGTTTCGGAAGAGAGCGAGTGATACCATGTCCGTCATCGCCAGTTTCATTCCCGGCCGGCTCCGGCTTCGCTCGTCTCTGATCTCTTCCGCGGGGACTCGGGACGTCATCATCCGAGCTCTCCTGTCCCTGCCGTTCGTCACCAGCCTGACGCCCACGCCGTCGACCGGCAGCCTGCTGATCCTCTATCGGGCGGCGGCTCTCCCTCTGTCGAGGCTTCTGGAAGTTCGCCCTCTGTTGGAAGAGCTTCAGACCCTCGAAGGCCAGCCGGCCGGTCCTGAACGCCTGGAAGCCGTCAAGGTTCTTTGCGGCCAGATCGTTCGCGAGCTCGGCTCGGACGCCTGACGAATAAAAAGCAGCGCCTCATCCCAGATTTGCTGGGGCGGGGCGCTTTTTTGACGGCTACATCTTGCAGCAGCTCAAGGTCGGCGTTCGGCTGATCGGGTGGACGACGAACGGGAGAACCTCCCAGATCACTTCGTGGTCCGGCTTGGCTGCCCAGAGGGCCTGCAGGGAGACCGTCCATATTTCCATCGGCTTGGCCGGCTCGGCCAAGTCTCCCAAAGCCCGAAGCCGATCGGCGTTCAGCGCGGCGGTTGTCTCGTCAGCGGTCACGAAGAGCAGCCAGTTCACGCTGTCCTGCTCTTGGGTGTCAAAGTCCAGATACCCCGGCAGGTCAGCCAGTCGAAGCTGGAGCAGCCAGGATTGATAGAGCCCTAAAAGGTCGAGCTGTTCTTCCAGAGTTTGCGCGAAGGAGAAGAAGAACCGGTCGGCGTTGGCCAGCCGAAGGCCGTCGCCCGGATAGCCGGGGAAGTCCTCGTAGTACTGGTAATCGTATCGGCACAGGTACAGCAGATCGGCGTTCAGCTCTTCGGAAGACGGAAACGTTTCTCGCCACGAAAAGCGGCGAAGCGATTGACTTCCCCGCGGGGCCCGCTCGCGGAGCGGCACCGGAGGGAACAGGGACAGCGCCTTCTTCGCGCCGGCGCTCTGCGGCCAGAGCCATGAGAAAACGCCGTCCTCAAGGCGCCACGCCCGGCCGGTTGAACAGGGGTGGACGGGAATTTGAAGAGCAAACCGATAATCTTTGATCCCCCAGCGCTGGCGGTGGGCCCGTTGAAGAGCCAGCCACAGCTCGGTCGTCTCGGCCCGCCGCGTCGGATTCCCCGGTACTAGGCCCACTTGCTCGTTTAAGAAGCACTCCCGCGCCGCCTCGTCAAACGCCGTTCGTCCCTCCTCCGTGAGCCAGAAAAGGCCGTCTTCCCCGTTCAAAAGCCCAGCGCCGACAAGTTTTTCGAGCGGCGCAGGATCGACGCCGGCCAGTTCAAGCAGTCGGGGAGACCAAACGGGATGATCTTGGGAAAACTGCAGAAGAAGCGCCGTATCGTTCTCTTGAAGCGTCATGTCCTCTGACCTCCTTAAGGCCGCTGGGACGGGCCGTGTTTTCTATTTTACAGGCCAGCGGCGCAGAAAGAACCGGCGTTTTCTCCGTCGTGATGTTATGCTTAATATGCTCGGGCGGAAACGAGACGGGCAGTCCCGACGGGCGGCTGGCCGCAGGACGGGCGGAGATGCCTTTGAAGGGGAGGACCGACATGAGAGAGATTCCGGTAGAAACGTTGCAAATGAACCCGATGTCGCTGATCAGCGAGGAATGGATGCTCATCACGGCTGGCGACGAGAAGCGCGGCTACAACACGATGACCGCCGCGTGGGGCCATTTGGGAGCCATCTGGGGCCACGGCAAGGGGCTCCCCACCGCGGTGGTGTACATTCGCCCTCAGAGGTACACGAGGGAGTTCGTCGACCGGGAACCGCTGTTTTCGCTCTCGTTTTTCCCAAGGTCGTACAGAAAACAGCTTCAATATTTGGGCTCCCACTCTGGCCGCGACGAGGACAAAGTCGCCAAAGCAGGGCTGACGCCGGCCTTCGGCGACGGGTTCACCTACTTTGCCGAGTCGTCGCTGGTCATGGTCTGTCGAAAGCTGTATCGAGGCGAGATAACCGCCGATGGGTTCGTCGACGCTCAAATCATAGAGGACAACTACCCGCTTCGGGACTTTCACGTCATGTACATCGGCGAGATCGTCAAAGTGCTGGAAGCGGAGAGCGGCCAGAAATAAGTTTAAGCGTTTGGAATAGCCGAAACTTGATGGGATAACGAATGAGCCGGGGCGGATAACCGCCCCGGCTCATTTTATCTTAACTAGTCAACTGGGTTGAAGGGCTTTCCACTCGTCATAAACGAGCCGCCCCAAGGCGCTGCAGAACCGTACCCCGTCCAGCCGGTCGGTCAGGCCGGTCGTGAGGACGACTAGCACGGCGGGCCGAGGGCCGAAGGGGAAGAAAATTCCCGCGTCGTGCTCGTGGCCGGGAAGTTCGCCGGTCTTGTGGGCGAGGACTTTTTCCAAGTCGTCCACGTCGTCGCAGGGAATCGCTCCGGCCAGCTTCGATTGGAGCTTCTGGGCGGACAGAATGTCGATGATTCGCCTCTTGCCGGCTTCGGAGAGGCCGGCCGTTTTGCCCGGCGACGTCAGGGCGCTCAAAAAGAGCGCCACGTCGCAGGTCGTCGTCCAGTTGTCTTTTCCTGCTTTGGCAGCTCCGGAGTCCAGCATGCGGCGCTCCAGCGAGGTGGACTTCATGCCGAGCGAACGAATGCGGTCGTTGATCCCGTCGAGTCCCAGCCGGTCCATCAGCAGGTTGGCGGCGGTGTTGTCGCTTACCGTGCCGGCCAGAACGGCCAAGTCCTCGAGCCGCAAGGTCGGGCTGGCGGAGAACTTGTGGAGCAGGCCGCCGTCAACCCGTTTTTCGCTTGGGACGACGATCGTCTCGCTTAGGTTGAGCGAGCCTTCCTCGGCCCGGGCGAACAGGTCCCAGAGGATCGGCAGCTTGATCAGGCTGGCCGACTTGAGGCGCTGAAGCCCCCGCAGGTCGAACTGCTCGCCCGTCGCAGGATCGGCGAGGACGACCGACGCTTGAACGCCCGACTCGTAAACTCTGTTGGCAATTTGAGATGCGACGCGGGAGAACATGACGTCACACTCAGATGAAGAAAGCCCGAACGACGACGTAAAGGGTCGTGAAGAGGCAGATCAGCCAGCCGTTGCAGAGAACCGACTTCAAGTCATCCGACCGGGCCAGCCCCATTTGTCCCTGCATGTCCCCTTCGGGCATAGCGAACGATGTCATCTGAGAGCCGACCAACAGAACTGCGGCCCACAGGACCATCGGAATCCCCTGAGCCTGAGCCAGTTCGAGGAACATCTTATTGAGCACTTCCGCCTGAGCGACGGCCGCGCCGGGCACGCCGAAGATACCGACCAGGGTAGTGAAGGCGACGAACGCCACATGCCCGCTCTTCTCAACGTAAGGCGCCAGAACGCCGGCCAGAGCCTGAAACGCGCCGGCATCGGAGATGAAATTGATGAACGGATCGAGCAGGACGAAGAAGAAGAAAAGCCAAACGAGCGGCCGGGCGCCGTCGCATACCGCGTCGATGATCTCCTTGACCTTGAGCCGTCCGGCGAGGCCGGTCAAGGCGGCCGTGACGAGCATCAGGCCGAGGACGAACGTCGAGCCGCCGCCGATGGAAATGCCCCAGACGACCAGCCCGATCAGCACGACGAAGAACGTCGCCGTGGCCAGTTTGGTTCGGCCGTCCGGGCGATAGTTGGCCAAGTCCAAAGCGGCCTCTTCGGCCTGTTCAGCGTAGCAGGTGACGCCGGCATATTTCTTCTGCACTCTGCCGGCCCAGAAGAACGTGACGATCCACATGATGAGGGAAATCGGAATGCCTGCGTTGAGCAGGTACTGGGGATAGCTGACGCCGGTGAACTCCATCAGCGCGACGACCGGTGGGGTGAAGGGGCCGAGGAACAGCCCTGTGGCGCCGGCGCCGTGGAGCAGAACCGCCATGGCGTTGGGAACGACGCCCGCCGACGCGGCGATAGGAATCAGCACCGGGGCCAGAATGGCGTTGCCGCCGGCCATGGTGCCCAGAACGCTGACGATGAGCACAGAGCAGATCATGACGAGCAGGAAGGCCTTCCTCTGGGAGTCGACTTTCATTTTCCCGGTGATCCACGCGACGAGGCAGTTCACCACGCCAGTGCGCTTGAGGACCATGCCGAGCCCGCCGCCGAGCAAAATGATCAGGCCGATGTAGCCCAGAAACGAGCCCATGCCGGCCCGAATGCCGGCGGCCACGTCCATCAGGCCGTGTCCGCCCATAACCGCCGCGACGATAATTCCGGCGATGACGGCGAAGATCTGCCCGAACGGACAGAAGCACAGGACGATGTACAGGACCAGCGGAACGAGCGCCCACAGGCCGTTCATGTCAGTTCGTCTCCTTCATCGGCCAAACGAGCGGTTCGGCCAAGGTGACGACGTCGCTTTCGATCGGCTTGCCTCCGGGCAGCCACCCGGCGTCGTTGATCAGCTTGACCGCTGGGCGGTAGCTGCCTTCCTCATCGTAGGTCACGAACGGAAGCGCTTTATGGGTGGAGCCGCGCTTTTCCAAACACATCCGCCGGGGCGCGTCAACGACGATGCAGTCGTCCGGCTTATCGGCGCCTTTCGGGTAAATTAAAACCTTCGTGGGCGCGTAGCCTTGGGCGCGGACTCGGATGAACCAGCCCTTCTTGCCGTCCCGCTCGCCCGGCTCGGCCCAGAGCTCTTTGACGAGTAGCTGATCCGGCGCGGACGGGAACGCGGTGCCGAACGAGACCAGAGTTTGGGTCGTCGCCAAGTCGTTCCGGTAGTCCGGGTCGTCTTTGAGCAGAGAGTTGACGCAGGTGTCGAACGTCCGGCCGTTCGAGTGAATGTACTTGCCGTTCCCGAGGTACATGCCGGTGTGGCCCGGCCAGAAGAGCAAATCGCCGGGCTTGAGGCCCATTTTGTCCAGATCCTGAAGGGTGAAGGTCCCATCCGGCTCCGCTTCGGGCGCGATACAGGCGATTGGGAAGCCCGCCTCAGGCCGAGAGTTGCGGTAGATCACTAGACCGTTCAGGTCGTAAACGATCGCCGTCAGGCCGGAGCAGTCAATGCCGTCAGGCGACTTGCCGCCCCAGCGGTACCCGGTGCCCATGTACGAGACGGCGTCTTTGACTAAGTTCGCCCGGGTCGCCGCTTCGTCAAACTCGCCCCACTGGCGGGGCTGACGCAGGGACGCCCACTTCATGAAACCTACTCGGCCGTCGGGCAGGGTGACCTGAGCCCATTCTTTTTCTTTGCTCTGCTCGGCCTTGACCCAAGACGCCCGGGGCAGAGAAATCAGCGGCGGGTATGACGATGTGTCCGGTTGGGGCAGCACGTCGGCGCGGATGGACGCGACCCGGCGGTTCCGCTCTTTGGCCCACGCCGGTTCGTCTTCGGTGATCACGAGAGCTTCCGGCGAGAGAAAGGTCTCGTACCGCCCCTCGGTCTTCACATCGACCAGCCCGGCCTTATTCTTCTCGCTCAGGATCTGGACGATTTGGCCGCACAGCAGCTCGTCGTCCCGCTCTGTGCCGTCATCGTTGGTGGTGGAAAGCAAGTCGGCTTTTACCACGCCCCAACTCGCGTACGCGGGCGCCGCCAGAAGCAGGCAGCAGGCCAGTGCTAAAAACTTTTTCACGGTCATCCCTCCCTCACGATGAAGCGGCTGGCGTCAAAGTTCCCGGCACCTGAACCGCCCAAAAGCTGGAATTTGGTTACGCCGGCCAGCCCCAGGCCGGGGCCTTCCCACGCGCTGATCTTCGGGCCGTTGAACTCCGGCCCTCCGACCACGTCGTCTTTTACGACCAGAGCCGGGCCGTCCAAGTCGAGCCGGGTCGCCACGCCCCGGCACAGCGCCAGAGCGACGGCGACGGAGACGCTGATTTTCCCTTCCAGCATGCTCCCGAGCATCACTTCCCGGCCGTAAATTTCGGCCAAGGCGACGATCCGCTTGGCTTCCGCCAGCCCGCCGCACTTCATCAGCTTGATATTGGGCCACACGGGCGAGTCGTCCATCAGCCGGCGGGCCTGATCGGCCGTCCAGCAGCTTTCATCCGCCACGACAGGGACGGGGGACTGGCGCGCCACTTCGGCGAGACCTTTCAGGTCCCAAGCCGGGACGGGCTGTTCCACCAGCTCGATATCCAGGTCCTTTTCCTGCATCGCATCGAGCATCCGCAGGGCCTGACGGGCGTTCCACCCCTGGTTGGCGTCGATTCGCAGCGTCACGTCTTTTCCCACCGCCTGACGGATAGCCGTCAGGCGCTGCAGGTCAACTTCGGGGTCAAGTCCGACCTTCGTCTTCAGGGTGCGGAAGCCCCGTCCGATCGCGTCGAGGCTGTCTTTAGCCATCACGTCCGGCGCGTTGACGCTGATCGTGACGTTCGTTTCCACCGAGCCGCCTGAGCCGCCCAGCGCCTTCCAGAGCGGGACGCCGAGGCCTTTCGCCCACAGGTCGTGAAGGGCACCGTCCACGGCCGCCTTCGCGGAGCTGTTGGCGACGATCGAATGGCTCAGGGCCCGAAGGTTTTCGGCCAGGTCGTCCGCGTCCCTGCCGATCAGCGCGGCGGCGATTTCCGCGTAGGCTCCTAAAATCGCGCCTTCCGTGTGGCCTGTGACCTTTGCGGTCGGCGGCGCGCTTCCCAGACCCTGCCGGCCGTCGTTGGCCTCGATAATCACCGGGAAATCAACCAGCGTGCTGACCTGCCGAACCGACGTTTTGAACGGAACCCGCAGGGGGGCTTCAATTCGTCCCCAGTGAAGAGCGACAATGCGGGACATGTTAAGCGCCTGCCATCATGGACAGGATTTTCGCGACGAAGAGACCGCCGAAGGTCCCGCACACGTATCCCATGAGCGCCATCAGAACGCCGATCGGGACGAGGGCTTCCTTGTAGGCCGCGGCGACGATCGGCGCGGCGGCAACGGCTCCGATGTTGGCCAGAGAGGCGGTGGCGCAGGTGAACAGGTCGAGCTTGAAGATCTTGGCCAACAGGGCCATCAGCAGGGCGTGAATGCCCAGAATAACCGCGCCGGCCAGCAGGTAGTACGGGGCGTCGGTCAGTTCCTTGAACGAGGCTCTCGACGCGATAAGGCAGATCATTAAGTACAGCAGCGTCATGGAGACCGGCGACGAGCCGGGAATTTCTCCCAGAGCGGTGGTGGCGCAGATCAGCCCGAAAATCGTGGCGATGACGATGGTCAGAGTTGAGACCGAGAGGAAGTCGCTCTTGCCGAAGACGTTGATCAGAGCGGGAGAGGCGTAGGAGGCCAGCCACTGGGACAGGGCCGAGGCAAGAAGTCCGGCGCCGAACAGCAGGCACAGGTCGCTCACTTCAATGGAAGTGCGTTTCTTCTGCTCGCCGCCGCTCAGCTGAGAGCCGAGGGCGTCGATAACCGAAGTGTCGCTCTTGGTCCACTTGTTGAACTTGCCGGCAAACGGGACGGTCGCCAGGAGCAGGATGACCCAGATGGAGTAGTTGACGTTATCGACCAGCAGCGTGTAGCCCATCGACGAGTCTGAAATGCCCAGAGCTCCTTGGACTGCCACCATGTTGGCCGTCCCGCCGATCCAGCTTCCTGCTAGGGCGCCCCAAGTCTTCCAGCTCTCCGGGCCGAAGCCGCCTTTCATCATCGCGAACATGACGATGAAGCCGATCATGATGGTGATCGTGGCGGAGAAGAAGCCGAGGAGCATCCGCGGCCCCAGCTTGATGATCTTTCGGATATCGCACCGCAGGAGCATGACGAAGATCATCGCGGGGATAATGTGGCCTTTGACGGTCTTGTAGGTCTCTTTGATCTCCGGCGTGTTCTGCCACAGGTCGAAAGTGGCGAAAATCATGCAGAGCAGGTACAGCAGGACCGGCGTGGGGACGTACTTGAAAAACAGCGTGTCCTTGTACTTACGTTCCAGCGTGGACACGACTCCGGCGAAGCACGTTAAAAACGCGAGATAAGCAAAACCTGATGTCAACATAGCGTCTCCTCCTTGTGATATAAGCGTTGCTTCGTGCTGTAAAACTGCTGAACCCTCCTGATGGGAAGGGAAAAGCCCTACAAAAACAGCGGACACACAGACCCTCGACAGGGCCATGGTGTCCGCTGGATCTTCTCCTCACAGCTGACCGCTCGACGCGGGCAGGCTGACAGACAAGGCAGCGATTGTTTTATTCGGTGATGATCAGGCCCTGGCGCCAAGCCCGGTATTTTTTCACCGCGTCCCGGTAGGCAACGCACATGGCTTTCTGTGACGAGCCGAGGTAACAGCAGCTGATCAGCTGGATGAGGCTCTCATCGACGTCCGCCAAGCTTCTGCCGGACAGAAGATCCCTCACGAACCGGCGGGTCAGGTCAAGCGTCATGGACGCCTCCGCGTCAAGAATCGTCCCCGTCTCGCTGTCCACGATAAAAGTGATGAAGAACGACGAGTACAGATGGGTGATCGGATTGCCCTCTTTGACCCTCGCGTTGCCGATGACGCAGAGTTTCTCCGGAGTTGGGTTCACAGCGCGCCTCCTGATTGCCTTGATTATACTGATGAATTCCCTTGACTGCAACTTGTTGATGAAGAAGTGCCGCTTTGAATTGCTGAAGTTCGCTCCAACATCAGGACGGCCCGGCGAAGCAGGGCAGGCCGTTCGTTGGGCAGCCGTCCGGCGAAGACCTCGTCCAGCAGGGTGGAGAGGATTTCCCCGATCAGAGGTCCGGGAAGGCACCCTAAGTCGATGAGGTCGCTTCCCTTCACCGCCAGCTGGGAAACGTCCAACGGGAGATTGCATTCCAGAACTGCGCTCAGAATCCGACTGGTCCCCTCGCCCTCCTGTTGGGAGAGAATAGGCAGGACGAGCCCAAGCCAATCGAGGGCGGTTTCCCTTCCCACAGCCTTGAGCAGGGCTCTGGCCTCGTCGGGGGTTTTCAGCGCGATGGCGGGATACTTGAGCAGGCTTTGAACGGCCCGGCGGGTGTTTCGATCGGTTTGGAGCCGGTCTTCTAAGACGCTTTTTGCCAGAAAAGCCGCCTCCTGTTGGTCCGGAGCGACGGCAGAAAAGAGCGCGGCCAGACGGAGGGGCAGGTCCTGAGGCACCGCGTCAAGCCAGCGGGCCGCGTCAGTCGCCGCTTGAAACGACAGCGGGGAGTTGTCGCAGAGGAACGCCAGCTCGGGGATGACCGCGGCGAACACCGGCAGGTGGGAGGCGAACAGCCTTCCCGGCCGGACGCCCTGAAAGAACAGCGAAAGCTCGTGCCATACCCGGGGAACCGAAACGTTTTCGAGGCTTGAGGTGAATCGGTTCAGCGCCTCATCGGCCCTCGGGTCGATCGAAAAGTTCAGCTGAGAGGCGAAGCGCAGCGCCCGCAAAATTCGCAGCCCGTCCTCGGCGAAACGCTCGTCCGGGTTGCCGACGCAGCGGATCCTGCGGCGCTGAAGGTCTTCCCTGCCGCCGACCGGGTCAATCAGCCCGTGTTCCGGGTTCCATGCCATGGCGTTGACCGTGAAGTCCCGGCGACGAAGGTCCTCGGTGACGTTCGTCAGGAAACTGACGCTGTTCGGGTGGCGTTTGTCGGCGTACGCGCCCTCGGATCGAAACGTGGTGACCTCGATAGGCAGGCCGTCGGACATGACCGTCACGGAGCCGTGCTTGACGCCGGTTTCCAAGGTGTACTTCGCGCCGAACAGCGCAGTGACGTCCTTCGGTTTGGCGTCGGTGGCTAGGTCGATATCGCCGGGCTTACGGCCCATCAGAGTGTCGCGCAGGTATCCGCCGACCAGAAAAACCGAGAAGCCGTTTCTTTCCAGCGCGTCCATCACCTTGCGGGCGCTTGAGGGAAGGGAGATCATGCGGGGAATGCCTCGCTTTCTTTGTCGTCTTCTTTGTCGTCGCTGTCAGCGGTTTGAAGAGCGTCGGCCAGAGGCCGGTAGGCCTCAAGCAGCCGGGGAAAGGTCCACGCCGCGTTGGCTGGGCTCGTCGACGGCAAACTTTCTGCCGGCCGTCCGGAAATCGGCTCGATGAACTGGCGGTACAGCCGCGCGGCAGCCGCTCCGGTGGTGAAGATCTTTCGAATCGGCGCGCCGCTCAGCAGCGGGGACAGGTCATTGGCCCGCACGTCCTCAATCGTGCTGTCGCTCGCGCCGATGATCGTGCAGGAGCCAACGACATCCCAGAGGGCAAGGCCGACGGACAGGCACAGGGCCTTTCTTCCAGCCGTATCGGGCGGCGTCGGACAGCCGAGAAGCCGGCACAGGAGGGGCCAAAACCTGTTGCGCGGGTGGGCGTAGTAGAACCCGGCTTCCCGCGACTTCGGCGACGGGAACGAGCCGAGCACGAGGACGCGGCTTCTCTCGTCCCAGACCGGCGCCAGAGGGTGAACCAGCCGGACTGGCGTTTGGGTCTTTTTTTCGTCGGTGGGCCGATGGTTTTGCTGGGACGTGGCAGTTCGCCTCGCTTCACGCCGAAACTGTCAGGAAGAGGTATGAAACGCGATTCGGCGAAATTTTCACTTCGAGTATAGCACGGCAGTCCCCGTCGCTTGGCCAAAAAATTTCCCGCTTTTCTGAGCCGTTCGAGGGGGACGATTCCTGCTACAATGAGTCAGTATTCGAAACACACTTACGTTCAGAATGGAGAGAAGCAGATGCACGTTTTCCTGAAGAATCGATTTCGTTCCGACATCGACGTCGGACTGTTGGAAAATCCCCTGTCACCCCGCGGGTCGGAGAACGCCCGTTGGCTTTTGGCTCAGCGCTACTGCCTTGACCGGTGGGACGACGAACTGAAAGCCTGCCGGCCCGAGCGCGGCATCGAGGAAGTCGCCCGCCGAGTGTCCCGTGTGCTGGCCGCCTCTGAGACTGCTTACGCGCCCGAGTCTGAGATCGGCTGGATACGGACGCTGGAGAAGAATCTGTTCTCCGACATCTTGAACTTTCAGTTCCTGTTCAACTCGCCGTGCCTTTACGGGTGCGGCGCGGGCCTCACGGTCCAGCCCCAGTGGAGCCGAATCATCTACTGTTCACCTGACGAGCTCTCTTGGGAGGACTACCGCCGGTTGGCCGAGGGGAGGACCGCGAACCAGCAGCTTTTCGCCTGCTTCGTGGTGAGCGTGCCGGACAGCATCGAAGGCATATTCGACGCGGTGAAGGACGCGGCCATCATCAGCAAGTACGGCGGCGGCGTGGGGGCGAACTTCGGCCATCTGCGGGAGTCGGGCGCCCCGATCAAGGGCGGCACGGGCGGCAAAGCGTCCGGGCCAGTCTCGTTCATGGAGACGTGGAACACCATGGGCAGCGTGGTCGTCCAAGGAGGACGCCGGCGGGCTGCCCTGATGGGCATGTTGCCGGACAATCACCCGGATATCGAACGGTTCATGGACGCCAAGACCGAGGACGGCCGGCTACCGTACTTCAACATCTCCGTCTGCGTGTCCGACCGGCTGGTGAACGCTGCCAGAGAAGGGGGAGACTTCCCGCTGGTCTCGCGTGTGGACGGCAAGACCGCCGCGACCGTTCCGGCCGCTCAGCTCTGGGACAAGCTGTGCTCAAACGCTTGGCGCCGCGGGGATCCGGGGGTGTTCTTCATCGACCGGGCCGGGGCGGACAACCTGCTGCGCGAGGACCCGGAGTTCGTCATCGAATCAACCAACCCGTGCGGCGAACAGCCGCTCCCCAACTACACCAGCTGTAACTTAGGGTCCATCAACCTGTCGGCGTTCGTCGCGCCCGACGGGTCGGGACAGCTGGCATTCGACGAGGCCCGGTTCGTCGATCAGGTCTACCGTTCCATGGTCTATCTTGATCTGGTCATCGACTCGTGCTCGTACCCGCTGGAGCGTATCGGCCGGAGAACCCGCCAGATACGGCCCGTCGGGCTGGGTTTGATGGGACTGGCCGACGCTGCCATCGCGTCCGGGCTGGTGTACGGCTCACCCGAATTTTCCGGGTTCTGCGACCGGCTGGCGTCGGTCATGGCAGTCTGCGCGCTTTTGGCCACAGTCGATTCGGTCGACCATCTGGGCAAGGGGCCGTTCGCGGCTTCTTCGGCGGTCGTCAAGCTGTTCGCCCCGCTTCGGGACGAGCTGGGCGGCGATCTGTTTATGTCCCAGACGATGGAGACGCTGGACGAAGAGGGCTTCCTCCGGGTCGTCGGCCGCATGAAGGAATTGGGGCTGCCGTATACGCTGTGCAACACGCTGCAGGCTGCGCCGGGCGTTTTAAAACGGCTGGAAGGCGGCTCGCCGGAAGAGCTTCGGCGGCTTCTGGGCGCCGTCCTCGGCGGGCGCATGAGAAACAGCCGTCGGCTCAGCATCGCCCCGACCGGGTCGATCTCCATGCTGCTAGACGCCTCGGCGGGAATTGAGCCGAACTTCGCCTGGAGCTGGAACCGCAAGGTCATGAAGTCGGACGGCAACGGGTACGAGACTCGGCAGTACTTCCACCGGCTGGTGACTGACGAGGGCAAGCGTCAGCTGTCGGCAGGCGGCAAGCTGGAAGATCCCCGGTTCGTGACGGCCTACGACCTGTCGCCGGAAGGACACGTGGAAGTGACCGGGATTTTCGCCCGGTACGTCGACTCGGGCATCAGCAAGACGGTGAACCTGCCGTCGAGCGCCACAGTGGACGACGTCAAGGCCGTGTACGAGCGGTGCTACGACTTGGGCTGCAAGGGCATTACCATTTATCGGGACGGATCGCGAAGCGAGCAGCCTATCGAGGTCTCGAAACCGGCCGAGAAGGCCGCTCCCGCGCCGGACGGCCAGACGCCGGTTGTCAAAACGGCTCACACCGGCCGGGTCAAGCAGCGGAGTACGCCGATCGTGATGGGCAAGACGATTAAAGACGTGACGCCGTGGGGAAGCCTGTTCGTCACCCTCAACTACGATGGCTCGGAGCCGTTCGAGGTGTTCGCCTCCCTCGGCAAGAGCGGTTCAGAACTCAAGTCCATGACGGAAGCTCTCTCTCGGGTCATCTCCATTGGCCTGCGAAGCGGCGGTCACTTGGAAGACTTCATCTCCACCCTCAGGGGGCTGTCGGGCAAGGAGTACTGGACGTTCGACTGCGACGACAGCTTAGTGGTGCGGTCCATTCCCGACGCGCTGGCGATCCTGTTGGGCAAGCTCATTGAGCAGGACGAGCGGCCCGCTGAGGGAACTCACACCTGCCCGGAGTGCGGCGCGCCGATGGAATTGGTCGGCGGCTGCGCGTACTGCTTCAGCTGCGGCTACAGCCCGTGCAAATAGCGATGGCGAACTGAGTAAAGGCCGACAGAAAACTTTAATGATTTTCGATTCGTCAAAACGTGACGAGTTCCAAACCTGTTAAGAGTGCTAACATATAATAAACACAGGAAAAGAGAGGAGAGCTCGACATGGGGAAAAGGGTGTACGACGTTCCTGACATGCACTGCGAACACTGCAAGAAAAAAATCGCCGCGGCGCTCAAGGCTGCCGGGGCCGGATTTTTCGGCTGCAAGGTGAGCTTGGAAGAGAGAACCGTGACGGTGAGCAAAGACGAAATCGACGTCCCTAAAGTGCTCGCCGACGCGGGCTACACGGCGACCCTTCGGCAGGCATGATGATTGAGATCGGAAGTCCGCTGCCGCCTTTTTCCCTGCCGGACCAGACCGGGACATCGGTAAGTGGGGTGGCTCTGGCCGGGCACTGGGCTGTCCTTTACTTCTACCCGAAGGACATGACGCCGGGCTGCACGACCGAAGCGGAGGAGTTCTCCGAGCTTCTTCCCCAGTTTGAGGCGTTGGGCGTTCTCCTGTGGGGGATCAGCCCGGACAGCCCGGAGACTCACGCCCAGTTTCAGGAGAAACGGAACCTGACCGTGAACCTGCTGAGCGACTCGTCTCACGAGTTCATGGAGCGGGTAGGCTCGTGGGGCGAAAAAGTCCTGTATGGCAAGCGGTCGGTCGGCGTCAAGCGCAGCACGGTCATCGTCGCTCCTGACGGAACCGTCGCGTGGGTCTGGAAAGCGGCAAGAGCCAAAGGGCACGCCGTCAAGGTGCTCGAAAAAATTCGCGAGCTGACAGACGCCGGTTAATAAAAAAGGAGAGCTCCCGAGGGAGCTCTCCTTTTTTCAGCGAATCAGGCCGGATTGGAGCGCTTCGCGCAGAAGGCGCAGAATGCCCAGCGGCATCGGCAGGCTCAGGGCGTCGTCAACTGGAAGAAGCTCTGTGCCGGTAGGCTGGCTGGCCGCGCGGAACAGCTTCGTCTCCACCTGCCACGAGGTGAATCTCATCGTCACGGAGGGCGTCAGTGGCTCGGGGAACGACTCTTCGCCCAAGCTCGCGGCCAGACGGCGGGCCGTCACGCCCGAGTCCTCGCCATCGCTGCCGACCTCCCACGGGATCTCCCAGAACTCGCTCCACAGGCCGCCCTTGGGACGCTGTCGGACGGCCAGCTTGGTCTGAGTCGAGAAAAGCAACGCGGCGCCGAACCGGCGCCTGATCGGACGAGCGGCTCGGCGGACGGGCCGAAGGGCCGTCGTCCCGCGCTTTCGCGCCAGACAGTACGGCTCCAACGGGCAGAGAAGACACCGCGGGCGAGGCGCGCAGGGGCCGCTCCCGAGATCCATCAGGGCATTGGTGAGCAGTCGGGGCGACTGAAACTTCATGAGGGACTCGACCGCCCGTTGGCAGACTTTGTTCCCCTCTGACAAGGCGGGGTCTTTGTCTAAGTCGGTCAGCCTGCTGGAGACCCGCCGCAGGTTGCCGTCCAGAGCGGCCGTCGGTTCGTCGTACGCCAAAGCTCGGACGGCGGCGGCGGTATAAGGCCCAAAACCGGGAAGCCCGGCGAGGAACGCTTGGTCGTTGGGCGGCCCGTCGTACCCGGCGCTGACGATCAGTCGGGCCGACGCCAGCATGTTTCTGGCTCGGCTGTAGTATCCAAGCCCGCGCCACAGCGACAGGACAGCGCTCTCGTCAGCCTCAGCCAGACTTCGGCAGTTCGGGAAGGCGCTGAGCCAAGCCAAATAGAGCGGGACGACGCGGCTCACTTGGGTCTGCTGGAGCATCGTCTCGGACACCCAAACTGCGTACGGGTCGGCGGTGAGCCGCCAGGGCAAATGCCGGCCGTTTTCTCTGTACCATTCGGCCAAGGCACGGCTCGCGCCAGCCCAGTCAATTGATTCTTCCAGCGTCATCACCCCCCCGCGTCAAATATGATACAAAGCTCCCTTCGGTCGGGCAACGTTTTTATTTTTCCGGCGTCTTCACCTTTGAAAAGGAACTGGTATAATAGCCCTGTTTGCTACCCCGTGGTGCAACGGCAGCACAAGGGATTTTGGTTCCCTTGATCCTGGTTCGAATCCAGGCGGGGTAGCCACTTTTTTACCGTCCGACCGGCGGCTGAAAGATAACAGAAGGGGTCCCGCCTCGGCGGGACCCCTTCTTGCGATGCGGAACGTCTTAGTTCTTGATGACCATCTTCCAAGCGCCCGGGCCGATGGACTCGAACGAGATGACCTCGTGGTTTTCTTCCTTGCAGTATCTGGGGAGATTTGTCACCGCTTCGGGGCAGGTGAAGGTGATCTCGATGACGTCTCCTTTGCTGCTGCCGGCAACCGCCTTTTTCAGTTCGATCAACGGAATGGGGCAGTCTTTTCCCATGGTATCGAGCTTGATGTTCATAAGGTAACCTCCTTTATTTTTTTGCTGAAAGCTGCCTGGCGTAGTACACCCAAGCTCCCAGCCACAGCCCGCCGACGATGGAGAGCAGGCCAACCCACGCCTGAACGGAAAGCCGGGCGGTCCCGGTGATCCCGTGGCCGACGAGGCAGCCCTGTCCGAGGACGGCGCCGAAAGCCATGAACGCGCCGCCGATAAACGAGCGGACGAGGGTTGGGCCGTCGGTCCCCTTGAAACTGAACTCGCAGCTTCCCGCGGCGCAGACAAAAGAACCAATGATGATGCCAAGGACGAAGTAGCTCGCCCAGCTCAGTTTGTACGTGCCGAACGAGAAGGCGTTGACCCATGAGACGATCGGCGTCGTGATTCCCCAGCCGCCGTTGCGCCCGGTGAGGAAGCTGAAGTAGAAACTGAAGCCGGCCAGAACGCCGATGAGCGCCGCGGTGAACCGGCGGTCCCAGATCCGCTCGAAGAACAGGTGATTAAGCCCGGTCCGGGAAGGCGGAAGGGCGAATCCGACCGCCTCTTTTTTCTTGTCAATGATCGCGAAGATGACGACGACTGCGAGGCAGACGGCTGAAAAGTACAGCGGGTTGAACGGGAGCGACGTGACGAAATTGTTCGGCACGTTGGCCACAGACTGGATCTGCTTGACTAACGGGAACAAGAATCCCTGCTTGGACGACGTGGCGAACAGCATGAACGAGAGCAGTGACATGACGCCGGCGAGCCGGCCGTCGCCTGTCTTTACCAGCGACATGGTAATGCACCCGTTGCACATGACCGCGCCGAACCCGAAGAACAGCCCGCCGATGACCGTGGCGACTAACGGAAAGTCCTTAAACTCCGGCGCCGGAACGAGCCTGCGCTCAACCAGCCAGAAGTAGATAACGCTGTGAACGAAAATCATCAAAAGCATGACCCACAATCCGGTCAGACGCTTTTCAAGGTATACGTCCCGAAGCCCGCCGGCCATGCAGATTCGGCTCCTTTTGAGCAGGAATCCGAACCCGAACCCCATTAACAAACCGCTTAACATGTCCCAACCTCCTGTATGAAAATAAAAAAAGATGAATTTGAAGATAAAATTAAATATATCAGTAACTTGCAATACGGTCAATAATTTTATAAAGTGCATAAATAAAACAAAATTAGTGGCCGAGTCTCTCAGAACAATTCTGGAAGAGAACGGCCTGCTGAGGGGTATGGCTGCAGCAGCAAGGGCAGCTTAACTGGGGCATAAAAAGGTCGCCTTCAAACGAAGGCGGCCGCAAGTTGGCACAAAAAAGTGCGCCCATCAACCGATGAGCGCACTGAAAGTTCTGGTGCGGAAGGGGAGAATTGAACTCCCACGGGTTGCCCCACAAGATCCTTAGTCTTGCGCGTCTACCAATTCCGCCACTCCCGCGAACGGCAATGATTATACCGGCTGGATTGCCGCCCGTCAACTCTTTTTGCCGTTCGGACAAACGCGATCCGGCGGCGGTCCTAGGGCCGCCGCCGGGTCGTTTTACGCCTTCGGTTCAGTTTTTTGCTCTTCCGGGTCGCAGAGGCTGATGACTCGCGCCTGCTGTGCCGCGGCGACTGGAGCCGCAATCTTCAACAGGCCGCTCTGGAACGACGCGGTCACGCGGTCCGGGTCGACCGGCTCGGGGAACCTGACCGACCGGCTGAAGCTCGTCGCGGTCCGTTCCTTGACGAAGTGCTGCCGGTCATTCGACTCTTGGCACGCCTGGCGCTTGGCCGTCACGTCAAAGTGGTCCCTGTACACCCGCAGGTCCACGTCCTTGGGCTCGAAGCCGGAGAGCTCTATCTCGGCGACAAACGAGTCGCCTTGACGGTAAAAGTCCATGGCCGCCGTTTGTTCCTCCTGCCTGAGAAAGCCGTCGAACAGGTTCTGAAATTCGTGATCCAGCAAATCCCACGGGGTAACGTACGGAACATTCTTTCTTCTAATCATTGGTGTCATGATGATGAGCCTCCTTATCGCCGGATATCACTTCTCGACGTGATGGCTCTATTATAGGTCAGTATTAGTCAATTAAGAGATATGTTTTGACGATATCTGACTAAATGATTTTACTGACCTTTATTAACCTTTATGTCTTCGCGGGCGCAAAAAAGCCAGCCGGCTTTGGTCGGAAGCCGGCTGGCAGGGGAGGAGCCTTTACTTGACGGAGGCGCCGCGGAAGAATACCCAGTTGCGGGGCGACAGGTAGACGCCTTCAACCCGGCTTTTCAGCAGGTACGGCGTGGAGTAGTAGTACAGGGGAAGAACGGGCATGTTCTCCAGCAGGATCTTCTCAGCCTTGTGCAAGTCGTCGATGCGTTTTGCCCGGTCCATCTGGCGGGCCGAGTCGCGCATCAGCGCGTCATATTCGGCGTTATTGAAGCCGACGACGTTCTCGAACGAGTCGGAGATCCACAGGTCAAGCAGGCTGGCCGCGTCGAAGAAGTCGACCAGGTAAGCGTGACGGGCGATGTCGTAGTTCTTCTGGACCCGGGTGTCGATGAACACCTTCCACTCCTGCTGGGACAGCTCGACGGTGACGCCCAGGTTCTGTTTCCACATGGCCTGGAGCGCTTCGGCGATCGCCTTGTTGGTCGGGTTGCCGTTGTAGACGTAGGTCACGGTGGGGAAGCCTTTGCCGCCCGGGTAGCCGGCTTCTTCCAGCAGTTTCTGAGCTGCGGCTACGTCGGCATGGATGGGCAGGTACTCGGTGGGATCTTCGGCGCGGAAGTCCTTGCCGGCCGGATCAACGCCCGGGATGATGAACGGGATAAAAGCCTGAGCCGGCTTCTGTCCGCCCATGGTGACCTTGTCAACCAGAACCTGACGGTCGACGGCGAGGGCGAAGGCCTTGCGGACCCGAACGTCGTCAAAGGGCTTTCTCGTGGTGTTGAAGACGGAGAAGCTGGTGCCCAGCGTCGGGGCGACCTTCGCTTCGCCGCTTGCCAGAAGCTGAGGCGTCATCAGAGGCGGCAGCTGATTGATCAGGTCGACGTTGCCCGACTTGTACGCGGCAAGGGCCGTGTTGCTGTCGGTGATCATGACCATCTTGACGGCGTCGATTTTGACGTTGTCGGCGTCCCAGTAGTACGGGTTCTTCAGGAGCGTCATCTCGCTGTTGTGCTTCCACTCGGAGACGAAGAACGGCCCGTTGCAGACCAGCGGCTGAGTGTTGAGCGTCCAGCCTCTCGGGTCCTTGGAGACGACGTCCCGGCGAGCCGGATAGAACACGTGGTAGGACAGATAGTCCAGCAGCAGCGGAGCCTGATAGTCCAAGTGAAGGATCACGGTGCGGTCGTCCGGCGTTTCGATTCCCAGGTCCTCAACCTTGGCTTGGCCCTTGAAGAACTTTTCGCCGTTCTTGATGAAGTAGCCCAAATAGGCGTAGGGCGACGCGTTGGCGCTGTCCAGCAGGCGCTCAAAGCCGTAGCGGAAGTCGTCGGAAGTGAGCGGCTTGCCGTCCGACCACTTGAGGCCGTCGCGCAGATGGAACGTCCAAGTCATTCCGTCGTCAGACACGTCCCACGACTCGGCGCAGCCCGGTTCAGGAGCGTCGTTGAAGCCGATGCGGACAAGCCCTTCAAAAATGTTGACGATGACGATTGACCCGTCAACGGCGTTGTTGAGCACCGGGTCAATCGTGCGCGGCTCGACGGCCAAGTTGAACGTGACCATCTTGTCGGCCCCGCATGCGGTCGTCGCAAGGAGCATCGCTCCAGCCAGCAGTGACAAAACCTTTTTCCCATTCATTATGTAATTCCCTCCTTCGCAATTGATCCGACCCAATGGGCTTCTTGAATGATATCACATTATCTAAATGGTGTAATGTATTGACCTTGTGAACTCAATAGTTTTCCTTTGATTATTTTGTGCGGCGGTTGTATGATTAAAGCAATCTTGTATGAGGTATACATAACAGGGGAACACATCTCTAAGGGGGTAGAGTTTCATGGCAAAGAAATGGAAGACCATGGATGGAAACACCGCTGCGGCGTACGTGAGCTACGCTTTTACCGAGGTGGCGGCTATCTATCCTATCACGCCGTCTTCGCCGATGGCTGAGTCTTGCGACGAGTGGGCAACGCAGGGGAAAAAGAACATTTTCGGGCGCATTCCTCAGATCTCTGAGCTTCAGTCCGAAGCCGGCGCGGCGGGGGCCGTGCACGGCTCTTTGACTGCCGGCTCTCTGACCACGACGTTTACCGCCTCTCAAGGACTTCTGCTCATGCTTCCCAACATGTTCAAGATCGCGGGCGAGCGGCTTCCCGGCGTGTTTGACGTGAGCGCCCGTGCGGTGGCGAGCCACGCTCTTTCGATCTTTGGCGACCACAGCGACGTGATGGCCTGCCGGAGTAGCGGGTTTGCCATGCTGGCGTCTGCCAGCGTTCAGGAGGTTATGGACCTGACCGCCGTGGCTCATCTGTCGGCGATCGAGGCCCGCGTTCCGTTTGTCAACTTCTTCGACGGTTTCAGAACGTCCCATGAGGTTCAGAAGATTGAGCTGATCGATTACGACGACTTGGCAAAGCTGGTCGACTGGGACGCTCTGGCCGAGTACAAGGAAAGCGCGCTGAACCCGGAGCGGGCCTACCAGAAAGGTATGGCTCAGAACCCGGATATCTTCTTCCAGAACCGCGAGGCCTGCAACCGGTTCTACGACGGTCTGCCCCACGTGGTGGCCCGCTACATGGAAGAGATGAAGAAGATCACCGGCCGCGACTACCGGCCGTTCGTGTACTACGGCGACCCGGCTGCCGACCGTGTCATTGTCGCCATGGGCTCGATCTGCGAGGCCGCCCGCGAGACGGTCGACTACCTGCGGGCCAGAGGCGAGAAGGTCGGCTTGGTGGAAGTCCACCTGTACCGTCCCTTCAGCCCCGAATATTTCTTCGCCGTGCTGCCGGCAACCGTCCGTTCCATCGCCGTGCTTGACCGGACGAAGGAGCCCGGCGCCCTTGGCGAGCCGCTGTATCAGGACGTGTGCGCCCTGTTCAGCGAGCGCCCGGCGGACAAACGGCCTCTGATCGTCGGCGGCCGGTACGGATTGGGATCCAAGGACACCACGCCGGGACAGGTCAAGGCCGCGTTCGACAACTTGGCGTCGTTCGAGCCGAAGAACCACTTCACGCTCGGCATCGTCGACGACGTGACGTTCCGTTCGCTTCCTTACGAGGAAATCGACGCTTCGGACGAGGGAACCATCTGCTGCAAGTTCTGGGGTATCGGCAGTGACGGGACCGTCGGCGCCAACAAGAACGCCATCAAGATCATCGGCGACAACACGGACATGTACGCCCAGGGGTACTTCTCCTATGACTCGAAGAAGTCCGGCGGCGTGACCGTTTCTCACCTGCGGTTCGGCCACCACCCGATCCGCTCCACGTACCTCATCAGCGCCGCTGACTTCGTAGCCTGCCACAAGCAGGAGTACCTGCACCAGTATCAGGTTCTCCGCGGGCTGAAAAAGGGCGGCACCTTCCTGCTGAACACCCAGTGGGAGACGATGGAAGCCCTCGAAGCCAATATCCCGGGCAGCGTGAAGCGGTATCTGGCCGAGAACAACATTTCCTTCTACACCATCAACGGCGTTGACCTGGCCGAGGAGGTTGGGCTGGGCAACCGCACCAACATGATCACCATGGCAGCCTTCTTCAAGCTCGCCAAGGTCATCCCTGAGGACGAAGCGGTTCGGCTGATGAAGGAAGCGATCGTCCATTCGTACGGCCGCAAGGGCGAGAAGATCGTCGCCATGAACAACGCGGCGGTGGACAAGGGCATTGGAGCCCTTCGCAAGATCGAGATCCCGGCCAGCTGGGCAACCGCTCCGATTGAGGAGAAGAAGTCTTCCGACGACGTGGATCCGTTCTACGAGGCGGTCTGCGCTCCGATGAACGCCCAGGCGGGCGACGATCTGCCGGTCAGTTCGTTCGTTGGCTACGAGGACGGCCATATGCCCAACGGCATGTCCGCCTACGAAAAGCGCGGCGTGGCCGTCACCGTGCCTGCGTGGCTGAGCGACAAGTGCATTCAGTGTAACCAGTGCGCCATGGTCTGCCCGCACGCGGCGATTCGGCCGGTATTGGCTGACGACGAGGAAATGAAGGACGCTCCGGCCGCCTTTAAGACCGTCGACGCCCGCGGCAAGGAGCTCGCCGGACTCAAGTTCCGCATGCAGGTCAGCCCGCTGGATTGCATGGGCTGCGGCAACTGCGCCGATATCTGCCCGGTCAAGGCCCTTGAAATGTCGCCGTTGGCGAGTCAGGTGGAAACCGAGGCGCCGAACTGGAATTTCGGCGTGGACGTGTCCGACAAGTCCTCTCTGATGAACGTGAAGACGCTGAAGGGCAGCCAGTTCGCCAAGCCCTACTTGGAGTTCTCCGGCGCCTGCGCCGGCTGCGGCGAGACGCCGTACGCCAAGCTGGTCACCCAGCTGTTCGGCGATCGAATGATCATTGCCAACGCGACCGGCTGCTCGTCCATTTGGGGCGGTTCCGCGCCCAGCACGCCGTACTGCACCAACGATATGGGACAGGGCCCCGCTTGGGCGAACTCCCTGTTTGAGGATAACGCCGAGTACGGCTACGGCATGAGCCTGTCGCTGGAAAACGCTCGTCACGACCTGATCGACAACGTTGAAAAACTGCTGGCGCTGGAGAACCTGCCGGAAGACGTCCGGGCGGCTCTGGCCCACTGGATGGAAGTCAAAGACGACGGCAGCGCTTCCAAGGAAGCGTCCGAGGGCGTTTTTGCCGTGATCGGCCGGGATATGGGCTCTGACGAGGGCAACGCCCTGATGGACCGGGTGGCTGAGCTTCAGGAGCACTTGATCAAGAAGTCCGTCTGGATCTTCGGCGGCGACGGCTGGGCATACGACATCGGTTTCGGTGGTTTGGACCACGTGTTGGCGTCCGGCGCCGACGTGAACGTGATGGTGTTCGACACGGAAGTGTACTCCAACACCGGCGGTCAGTCCTCCAAGTCGACTCCCACCGCGGCCGTGGCAAAGTTTGCCGCCGGCGGCAAGCGGATCACCAAGAAGGACCTGGGCCGCATCGCCATGACCTACGGGTACGTGTACGTGGCGCAGGTGGCCATGGGAGCCGATAAGAACCAGCTGATCAAGGCCGTCACCGAGGCTGAGGCATATCACGGGCCGTCCCTGATCATCTGCTACGCCCCCTGCATCAACCACGGCATCAAGGTCGGCATGGGCCACAGCCAGCTCCAGACCAAGAAGGCTGTCGAGGCCGGCTACTGGCACCTGTACCGGTACAACCCGCTGCTTGAGGAGCAGGGCAAGAATCCGTTCATCCTCGATTCCAAGCAGCCCAAGGCGTCGTTCCGCGACTTCCTGATGAGCGAAGTTCGCTACACGTCGCTGATGAAGACCAACCCGGCGATGGCCGAAGAGCTCTTCGTCCGGGCAGAAGCGGACGCCAAGCGCCGCTATCAGATTTACAAGGCTCTGGCTGAAGCTCCGGCTATTCCGGCGGAAGCCGAGTAGTTTCACCGTCGTTCAGGGAGCTGGCATGCGCCGGCTCCCTTTTTTCGTCTGTCCCAGGCCGGTCGGCGGAAAGGACTGATACGATATGACGCTCTCTGCGGTCGAAAAATTTCGGGCCGCCGCCCGTCGGGACGGCTGGCTTGGTCAGCCGTTGGCTGTTGCCGTTTCCGGCGGCGGCGACTCGATGGGGCTGCTCTGGTTGTGCCTCGCGTCAGGGCTCCGTCCGTGCGCGGCCATTCACCTCGATCACGGGCTCAGGCCGTCGTCGGCGGACGAGCGCCGGTTCGTTGAGGAAACCTGCGGCCGTCTTGGCCTGCCGTTTTTTTGGAAGAGAATCGACGCGGCGTCCCGGCGGCTTCAGGGCGAGAGCGTTGAGGTGGCGTGCCGTCGGGAGCGGTACGCCTTTTTGAGGGAGGCCGCCCAGTCGGCCGGAGCAAGCGTCGTCGCGTTGGCTCACACGGCGGACGATCAGGCTGAAACCGTCTTGATGAACATCTGCCGGGGCTGCGGCCTTTGGGGGCTGGCGGGCATTCCCCGCCGACGGGGCATGTGGGTCCGGCCTGTGCTGGACTTTCGCCGTGACGAGCTGCGTGACTTGCTGAAAGACGCCGGGTGGACGTGGGTGGAGGACGAGAGCAACAGCGACCGTCGGTATACCCGCAACAGGGTCAGAGCCGATTTGCTGCCCGAACTGGAGCGACAGGTCGGCGCGGGCGCGGCAGTCCATTTGGCAGCCCTGGCCCAAGAGGCGTGGGAAGCCCGAAGCGATGAGAACGTCCTGATGACGTCGCTTTTGGCAGGGGCGAGCCGATTGGCCCCTGAGCCGTTTCAAAAGGTATCGCTGAAACGCCTCCGGCTTTTGAGCGACGGGCTCATCGCCCGGCTGCTGCGCCATCTGTCCGCCCAAAACGGCGGTGCGGCGCCATCCCGCCGACGGATGGATGACCTGACAGGACTGGTCCGGCGGTCCGGCCGGTGGACTTTTCAGTGGGATCGGCACCACGACCTGACGGCCCGGGATGGGCATCTCTTTTGGGGGCCGTCGTCCGAACGGGTCATTCAGACCGTTGAGGTCAGCGAGCGAGCAGATTGGGGCGGCTGGGACGTCTCCTTCGTGTCGGGGCCTATGGGGCCATGGGACTTGAACGTGCCGGTCGGACGGATCTGCTTGTCCCGGAAGCCCGGAGACTGGACGGCCGACTTTCTGCCCGCTGTCTTGGTCAATGGGGCGGTTTTTGCCCAATCCACCGAATATGGGTGGGAAGTTCGCTCAAGTGGTGTAGAATATAAAAATCTGAGAGTGTTGCACTTTACGCCGCACGAGGCTGTCGGAGGACGATCATGACGTATCAGATAGGCGAGGTTCTTTTTTCTGAGGAACAGATACGCAAGCGCGTTAGCGAGCTGGGCCGTGAAATTAGTCGGAAGTACTGTGGCAAAGGGCTCACGGTGATTGGTATTCTGCGTGGAGCGGCGATTTTCATGTCCGATATCGTCCGAGCGATTGACCCATCGGTGAACGTGGCCATGGAGTTCATGCGGGTGTCGTCCTATGGGAACGGCACGGACAGCTCTGGGGAAGTGAAAATTCTCCAAGACCTCGAGAATCCGGTGAAGGGCAGGAATCTTCTGGTCGTGGAAGATATTCTCGACAGCGGCTGGACGCTTCATCGGCTGAAGGAATACCTTCTTCAGCGGGAGCCTGCGTCTCTTGAGATCTGCGTTCTGCTCAGCAAGCCCGAGCGGCGCCAGGTGGAAGTCGACGTGGACTACTGCGGCTTTGTCATTCCCGATAAATTTGTCATAGGGTACGGATTGGACTACGCGGAGCAGTGGCGCCATCTGCCGGCGATTCACATAGCCAAACCGGTGGAAGAGGCGCCCGGCCGATAGACGGCCGGCGGGAAAGCTCCTTGAGGAGGCGTATCTGTGCGGAAGATATTTAAGAACCTCGGCCTGTATCTCATACTCATCGTTCTGGTCGTCAGCTTGGCCAGTTCGTTGATGACGCCGTCCGGCGATCTGGCCGGGCAGAAAGCTAAAGAGCTTTCCTACAGCCAACTGGTCGCGGCCATCGACGCGGGACGCGTGAAAAACGTGACCGTCGGAGACCTGACCGCGCAGGGGGCCCTGTCGGACGGGACGTCCTTCACCTCGGCGATCGTCGGGGAAAAGGACTTAGCCAACCGGGCGCTTGAAAAAGGCGCCGACGTGAAGGTGGCGCTGCCCGAACCGACGCCGTGGTGGATGACTCTCGCGTCGTCGCTGCTGCCGACGTTGCTGCTCATCGGCGTGTGGATTTTCTTTCTCCGGGGCATGCAGGGCGGCGGAAAGGTGATGAACTTCGCCAAGAACAAGGCGAAGATGTTCATCGACAACCGGCCGAAGGTTTCTTTCGTCGATGTTGCCGGCTGCGACGAGGCGAAAGAGGAGCTAAAGGAAGTCGTCGATTACCTTCGTCAGCCTGACCGGTTCACCGCGCTGGGGGCAAAAGTTCCCCGCGGCGTGCTCCTTCTGGGCCAGCCGGGAACGGGGAAAACGCTTCTGGCCCGAGCCTGCGCCGGCGAGGCGGACGTGCCGTTTTTCAGTACTACCGGCTCTGACTTTGTCGAAATGTTCGTCGGCGTCGGAGCCTCCCGGGTCAGAGACCTGTTCGATCAGGCTCGGAAGCACCAGCCCTGCATCGTGTTCATCGACGAAATCGACGCCGTCGGACGTCAGCGCGGCGCCGGTCTCGGCGGCGGTCACGACGAGCGGGAGCAGACGCTGAACCAGCTGCTCGTCGAGATGGACGGCTTTGATGATAAGGGCGGCATCATTCTCATCGCCGCCACGAACCGGCCGGATGTGCTCGATCCGGCGCTGCTTCGTCCCGGGCGGTTTGATCGGCATATCGTCGTCGACGCGCCGGACGTGAAGGGTCGGGAAGAGATCCTGAAGGTCCACGTGAAGAACAAGAAGCTGGGCGCCGACGTGAACTTGGAGACGCTGGCCAAGCGGACGCCCGGATTTGTCGGAGCGGACTTGGCGAATTTGGTCAACGAGGCCGCGCTGCTGGCGGCTCGGGCAGGCAAGGCGGAGATATCCATGGCCGAGCTCGAAGAGGGCATCGACCGGTCGATCGCCGGGCCGGAGCGCAAGAGCCGGGTCATCAACGACAAAGAGCGCCGGATCATCGCCTACCACGAGACAGGCCACGCGCTTGTGGCACATTACCTGCCCGGAAGCGACCCGGTGCACAAGATATCGATTATCCCGCGAGGCGCCGCCGCGCTGGGCTACACGCTCCAGCTGCCGACGGAGGACCGCTTCTTGGCCTCTCAGTCCGAGCTGATGAACGAGGTCTGTATTTTGCTCTCCGGCCGCGCCTCCGAACGGCTCGTCTTCGGCGACGTGACGACCGGCGCCAGCAACGACCTGCAGCGGGCCACTAAGATAGCCCGCGACATGGTCACCCAGTACGGCATGAGCGACTTGGGGCTGGTGGTGCTCGGACGGCCCAAACATGAGGTGTTCTTAGGCCGTGACTTGGGCGAAGACAGGAACTACAGCGACCACATGGCTCAGGAGATCGACCGGACCGTCAGCCGAATCGTGGCCGAAGCGTTTGACAAGGTGACGAAGATCCTGACCGAACATCGGGATCAGCTGGACTTGGTCTCCAAAACGCTTCTGGAACGGGAGATCATCGACGCCGACGAGTTCGCGGTTCTGCTGGGAGAAAAGCCCGAAACTCCGAAGGAGGAAGCAGAAGCCGCGCCCTCTGCCGACGAGCCGGCGGCGGATTCGGAAAGCCGTCCCCAACCCTCGGCGGCAGAACAGGAAGCCGGAGCCGAAACCGACGGAAAAACTGACAGCGACGAATGAAGAAAACGCGACAAGGGCGAGGGGATTCTCGCCCTTGTCGTCGTATTGAGCGAAAGGAGGCCGTGCCGTGGAAGAGAACGCGTTCCGCCTTCAGGCTCCTTGGCCTCCGGCCGGCGACCAGCCTGGGGCCATTTCTCGCCTGACCGAAGGGCTCCTCAGGGGCGATCGGTGTCAGACGCTGCTCGGCGTGACGGGAAGCGGCAAAACGTTCACCGTGGCGAGCGTGATACAGAACTTTCAAAGGCCGACGCTCGTGCTGGCTCACAACAAGACCTTGGCCGCCCAGCTCTACAGCGAGTTCAAGGGTTTTTTCCCCGACAACGCGGTTCACTACTTCGTCAGCTACTACGACTACTACCAGCCGGAAGCCTACTTGCCCGGCTCAGACGTGTACATCGAAAAGGACGCGTCGATCAACGACCAGATCGAGCGAATGCGCCTCGCCACGACGAAGTCGCTCATCGAGCGTCGGGACGTCATCGTGGTGGCCAGCGTGTCGTGCATCTACGGCATGGGCAAGCGGGAGAACTATGAGGACGCGGTCGTCTCCTTCTCGGTGGGCGAGCGGTGGAAGCGCCGAGCGTTCCTCGAAAGCCTGATGAAAAGCTACTACGAGCGGAACGATTTGGACCTGTCGCCCGGCAAGTTCCGCGTCCGGGGCGACGTGGTTGAGCTCTATCCGGTCTACAGCGACAAGAGCCTTCGCTTCTCGTTTTTCGACGAGGAACTCGAGTCCATCGACGAGGTGGAGCCCATCAGCGGCAAGACTGTGGCTCGGCGGGAACGGGTTTCCGTCTTCCCGGCTCAGCACTACGTCACCAGCGACAACGCGGTGGCCGAGGCCATGGTCAAGATTCGCGCCGAGCTGGAAGAACGGCTCGAGTTCTTTCGGTCTCAGAAGAGTTTTCTCGAGGCCCAGCGGCTCGAAAGCCGGACCAAATACGACATGGAAATGCTGGCCGAGGCCGGCTACTGTTCGGGCATTGAAAACTACTCCCGGTACTTGGACGGCCGGGAAGCCGGCGAACAGCCGGGGACGCTTTTGGACTTTTTCCCGCCCGACTTCCTGATGGTGGTGGACGAGTCGCACATCACCCTGCCGCAGGTCCGCGGCATGTTCAACGGCGACCGGGCCAGAAAAGAAGTGCTGGTCGAACACGGGTTCCGTCTGCCGTCGTGTCTGGACAACCGGCCGCTCAAGTGGAACGAGTTTGAGAACTTCATGCAGCGGGTCATCTGCTGTTCTGCCACGCCCGGCGACTGGGAGATTCAGCGGTCGTCGCAGGTGGTCGAACAGGTGATACGCCCCACCGGCGTGGTGGACCCCGAGGTCTTTGTCCGTCCGGCGAGCGGTCAGGTGGACGACCTGTTGGACGAAATAGCCCGGGCCACAGAGGCCGGCGGGCGCGTCCTCGTCACCACGCTCACAAAAAAAATGGCCGAGGACTTGGCCGAATACGCCGGCAAACTGGGCGTCAAGGCCAAGTACATTCATTCCGAGCTGGACGCGTTCGAGCGGGCGGACTTAATCAGGGAGCTTCGGGAAGGCTCGGTGGACGTGCTGGTTGGAATTAACCTGCTCCGCGAGGGTATCGACATGCCGGAAGTGACCCTTGTGGCGATACTGGACGCGGATCGGGAAGGGTTCCTTCGGTCATATCGGTCGCTGATCCAGATCATGGGACGGGCGGCCAGAAACACCGAAAGCCGGGTCATACTGTACGCCGACACTCAGACCGACAGCATTCGCCAGGCCTGTGCCGAGTCGTCCCGTCGCCGGCAGAAACAATTGGAGTTCAACAAGGCCCATGGAATCGTCCCTCGGACGGTCTCCAAGAGCGTGTCGCGCTTGCTACCGGAGCTGGAATTTGAGGAGGCCCCTGAGGCGGCAGCCTCAAAGGCGGAAGAAGAGCAGATGGACTGCGCGACGATTGAAAAGCTCATGTGGGAGTCGGTGAAAAAACTGCAGTTTGAAAAAGCCGCCATGCTGAGAGACCGGCTGGCCGAACTGCGCAATCAAGAAATCGAAGCGGCCGGAAAACTCCGAGTCGCCTCGCCGAAAGGAAGAGGAACAAGTCGCCGTGACGGATCACATCGTCATTCGAGGAGCTAAAGAACATAACTTAAAGAACGTTTCCCTCTCGATTCCCCGAGGGAAGCTGGTCGTCATCACCGGGCCGTCCGGGTCCGGCAAGAGTTCCCTAGCGTTTGACACGCTGTACGCCGAAGGGCAGAGGCGTTACGTGGACTCGCTGTCGTCGTACGCCCGGCAGTTCTTAGGCGTTCAAAAAAAGCCGGACGTGGACGACATCGAAGGGCTTTCGCCGGCCATCTCGATTGAGCAGAAGGGGACGTCGCACAACCCGCGTTCGACCGTGGGCACCGTGACGGAAGTGTACGACTACCTGCGCCTTCTTTTTGCCCGCGCCGGCGAACCGTTCTGTCCTCAATGCGGCAAACCGGTTCACCGCTACTCGGTGGACGAAATTGTCGATGCGGTGCTCGGCTCGTCGGACGGGCAGAAAGTCGAGATCCTCTCGCCGGTCGTCCGGGGGAAGAAGGGAGAGTTTAAGAACCTGTTCTCGGGACTTCGCAAGCAGGGCTTCATGCGGGTCCGAGTGGACGGCAGCGTGCTGTGGCTTGAAGAGGAAATCCCGCTGGACAAACAGAAGAAGCACGACATCGAGGTGGTGGTTGACCGACTCAGGGTAGATGAGGAAAAGAGGGGGCGGCTCGCCGAAGCCGTGCAGACGGCGCTGGCGGCCAGCGACGGTTTTGTCCTCTTGGTGACGCCCGACGGCGAACGGCTGATGACCGAAAAATTCGCCTGCCCAGACTGCGGCGTTTCGCTGCCGGACATTGAGCCGGCGCTGTTCTCATTCAACAGCCCTCAGGGCGCTTGCCCGGCTTGCTCTGGGCTGGGTTGTCACAGCCATTTCTCCGAGGAGTTGGCGGTCAACCCGGATCTCTCCGTTCGGGGCGGCGCGCTTCTCCCGTTCCGGGGAAAGTCATACATGCTCGAGCGGTTGGAGAAGCTGGCGCCGAAGGAGAAGCTCGACTTGGACGCGCCGTATCGCGAGCTGCCTGAGCGACAGAGAAACGTCCTGATGAACGGCTCGCCGGTCGCGCTGCGGCTGGCGTTTCGGATGAACGGGAGCTACGAGAGCTATAACGGTCGGTACGAAGGCCTGATGAACTGGCTTCAGCGCCGGTGGGAACAGACCGACTCGGAGCAGGTGACCGAGGATCTTGCCAGGTACAGGGTAGAAGACGAATGTGCCGTTTGTCGCGGCACTCGGCTGAGGCCTGAGGCCTTGGCGGTTCGCTACGACGGGAAGAACATCGACGACCTCGTTTCCATGCCCCTGACGGAGCTGCGGGACTGGGTGAGCTCTCACACCGCCGACTCGACCTCTTTGGCCGGGCAGGTGATGGTCGAGCTGTCCAAGCGGCTCGATTTTCTGGTTGACGTCGGGGCCGGCTACCTCACCTTGAGCCGGCGGGCCGATACCCTTTCGGGCGGCGAAAGCCAGCGTATTCGTCTGGCGACTCAGATCGGCTCGAAGCTGTCGGGGGTCATGTACGTGCTGGACGAGCCAACGATCGGCCTTCACAGCCGGGACACCGGCCGGCTGATCAAAACGCTCGAGAAGGTTCGGGACCTGGGCAACACGGTTATCGTGGTGGAGCATGACCGGGACACCATCGCGGCGGCTGACTACGTCGTGGAGGTCGGCCCGGGCAGCGGCGAGTTCGGCGGACAAATAACCCACGCCGGCGACCGGGAGGCCATTCGGAGCACGGACGGGCTGACCGGTCCGTACCTGCGGGGGCAGGCCAACGGGTTGTTTTTGCCCGGCAGAAAATTTTCCCCGTCCGGCTGGCTCACGATCGAAGGGGCCAGCGAGCACAACCTGAAAGATTTGGACGTGAAGATCCCGTTGGGCGGATTGGTTTGTCTGACCGGCGTTTCCGGCAGCGGCAAGTCGACTCTTATGTACGACGTGCTGTACAAGGGACTTCAGCGCCGGATGAACCCTGACTTTCGGGACCGGCCGGGCGCCCATCGGGGCATGAAGGGCTGGAACGGCCTGAAAAACGTCGCTCTGGTGGACCAAAGCCCGATCGGCCGGACGCCTCGGTCAAACCCGGCGACCTACACCGGGCTGTTCAGCGCCATTCGGGAGCTGTTCGCCCAACTGCCGGAGGCGAAGCTTCGCGGTTTCGGTCAGGGACGGTTCAGCTTCAACGTCAAGGGCGGCCGGTGCGAGGCCTGCGGCGGCGCGGGAGAGCGGCGCGTTTCAATGCTCTTCATGCCGGACGTCTACGTCCAGTGCGACGTGTGCGGCGGCCGTCGGTACAACAGGGAGACGCTGGAGGTTCGGTTCAAGGGCCACTCGATTGCCGACGTGCTCGACCTGACGGTCGACGAGGCGGCGAAGCTGTTCGAGGATATTCCGTCGATTGCCCGCCGGCTGGCCCTGCTGCAGAAAGCCGGGCTGGGGTATATCCGGCTCGGGCAATCGGCGCTGACACTGTCCGGCGGCGAGGCCCAGCGGGTCAAGCTCTCCAAAGAGCTGAGCAAACGGTTCACCGGCAGCACGCTGTACCTGCTCGACGAGCCGTCGACCGGCCTGTACTATACCGACGTCGCTAAGCTGCTGAAAATCCTTCACGAGCTGGTGGCCGGCGGCAACAGCTTGGTGGTCATCGAGCACAACATGGATATCATCTGTTCGTCCGATTACGTCATCGACTTGGGGCCGGACGGCGGGGCGGCCGGCGGGCGTTTGGTGTGCTGCGGGACGCCGAAACAGCTGACGGAAAATCCGGTCGGCTGCACTGCTGAGGCGATGGCTCAATACGTTCGGGAATTGGGAGGCTGGCCGAATGGAAGAAAAGCGTAGGCCGTTTCGCGGGAAAGCGGGCGGCGGAAGGAAAGGACGGGACGAAAGGCCCGGCCGCGAGCTCAGCCGCGATGAGAGCGACGGCCTGCTGCTGTGCTGGGGGCGTAACCCGTCGCTTGAACAGCTCGAACGGTCGGGCGAAAGCGTCGAGCGGGTTTGGCTGGCTCGGGGTGTCGAGGCGGAATTTGAAGCTCAGGTCGTTCGCCTTGCCGGCAGGACGGCACTGGAACGGGTCGACCGGCTGGCGTTGGATCAGATGACCGGCGGGGCGGTTCATCAGGGAATCGCCCTGTCGCTGCGGCGGCCTGACGAGGTGAGCTTGGACGATTTGTTGGACCAGCTGGCCGGCGGCCCGGCGCTTGTCATTCTGCTGGATCGGTGCCAAGACCCGCACAACCTCGGCTCGGTGATTCGGACCGCCGAGGCGGCCGGCGCGTCGGCGGTGCTGGTTCCCAAGGATCGTTCGGTACGGCTGACTGGGACGGTCGTCAAGGCGTCGGCCGGAGCGGCGCTCCGTTTCCCTGTCATCTCGGTTGTCAACGTGAAGCGGGCGCTGGACGACCTGAAAGAGGCGGGGTTCTGGGTCGTCGGCCTCGCCGGCGAGAGCTCAGAGCCTCTCGGGAAACTGGCTTGGGACCAGAGAACCGTTTTAGCGGTCGGCGCCGAAGGAACCGGCTTGGCCGAGCTGACGAGAAAAAGCTGCGACTTTCTGGCCCGCATTCCCATGAGCGGGCAGGCTGAGTCGTTGAACGCCGGCGTGGCTGCGGCGCTGGGCGCTTACGAGTGGGCCAGGCGGTTCCATTTTTCTGGAGACTTCTAAGGAGGAAGAACCATGAAGGTCTGTTACGATTCTCCGGTGATCATCGGCGGCGGAGCGCTCGGCGGCGCCGTGGCCATCGGCTTGGCGAAATCGGGACTCAGCCCGGTCGTGTCCCATCCGAAGGAGTCCCGGCTGGCGGAGCTCGAGGCGCTGGGGCTGAGGCTCACACGGGACAACGTTCAGGCGCTCGAGGCCTCAGCCGGCCCTGTGCTGTTCGCCGTCAAACCGTGGCTGGTCAAGGACGTCGTCCGCGCGTTGGCCGACCGGTTGGCCGGCCGGGTCTGCTGTTCCATGGCAGCCCGCGTCAGCTTGGAAGAGCTGAAAAGTTGCGCCCCCGGGGCCAAGTGGGGGCGGGCTATTCCTAATATCGCCGCGGCGGTGGGGGCAGGTTTTGCCGGCGTCGCATCCGACGACTGGGACGAGGACGAACGAAACGCCATGCTTGGGCTGTTCCGCCGCGAAGGCGAAGCTGTTTGGGTAGGCGAGAAGGACTTGAACGCGGTGAGCACCCTGTCCGGCTCTGCCATCGCGTTTGTTCTCATGGCGGCGGAAGCGTTCATTCAGGGAGGCCTGGGCGTCGGAATGTCCTGCGATGACTCGCTGAAGGCGGCTCTCGCCACGTTCGAGGGCGCGGCCAAGCTCGTCAGAGAGACGGGACTTCACCCGGCGGCGCTGAAAGACTCGGTCTGCACGCCCAGAGGAACGACGATCGCCGGGCTGCGGGCGCTGGAAGCGAAGGGGTTCAAGAGCGCCCTCATCGAAGGGCTTATCGCCACGTACAACGCAGGTTAACGGCGCAAAAAGAGCGGGCCGGAGGGGAATCCCTCCGGCCCGCTTGTTCTGTTCAGCTCAGCTAGAACTTTTTTCGGCAGACGCCGCCTCGGCAGCGGCTGGCCCACGGCCCGGAGACGGCTTGGAACGCCTGTTCTGCCGCGGCGGAGAAAAGATCGTTTTCCTGCTCATCGGTCAGGGGCGTCACCGGAATTTCCCTCGGCCCCTTCGGGTCCAAAACGACAACGGCCAAGTCAAGCTCGGCGGTTCGCTGTGGAGCCGTGCGGCGCAGGATCGTCCCGTAGAACCGCAGCTGTTGGACCGCGTCTTCTTGGGCCGCCGCGTGGAAGTTTCCGGTCTTGTAGTCCCGGATAAACCGGCAGGCGCCATCGGTCCACGTGATGTCGGCGATACCCGTGAGGGCCAAGTTATCAGGCCGGTCGAGCCGGAGTGGCTTTTCCCGCTCCAGCGTCCCGCTCAGTTTTGCCTGGCAGGCCATCTTGAAGGACGGCAGGGTCGTGAAGCCTTCGATTAACTGGCGAATCCACGATTTGGTCCTTGGTTCCCGCCAGAGGCTTCTCAGGTGAAGCGGCGGAACCAACGGGCCGTCGGGGCGCAGAATCAGCTCCAACTGCTGGGGCGTGTAGTCCCACAGGGCCAACGCCCAGTGGAGAAGTTCGCCGGTTCTCGGGCCTCCGGGAGTCTCCTCGCCTGAAAAGTTCTCCCGCCGGTCCTGGAAACCTTGGCGAAATACGGCCCGCCAGCAGGCGGGACAGCGGTTCCACAGGACGAACGACGACGCGCTGATGGAAGTCAGGTGCGGCGCGTGGACTGCGCGCCTGACGACTGGGCCGTCAGCCACCCGCGCCGCGCTGCTGGGACGCTCCCGTGGAGCGGCTTCCAGATTTTCTTCCGTCGCCGAGGCCTCGGAAGCCGCCTCAAACGCCTCGGGCATGCAGAACTTTTCGAGGGCCATCCAAGATTTCTTCTTGGCGTCTCCCTTGGCGGTTTTCAGTCCGGCGAGAATGAGCCAGTCTCTGGCGCGGGTCAACGCCACGTAGTACAGCCGCTTCCACTCGTCTTCTTCCGGCTCTTCCTCGGCAAGGTCGTGAATCGTTTTCAGGCGCGGCCCGTCAGGCGGGACCGGCGACAGGGAGGCCGTCAGGTTTCCCGGCCATTTTCCCGTCACCGCGCCAAGGTGAATCGACTCGTCAAGGCCAAAACTGCGGGAGGACGGCGCGGCCTCAAGGCCGAAGACGGCGACCAGAGGGAACTCGAGCCCCTTGGCGGAGTGGACGGTCGTCGCCGTGACGGCGCAGTCGCTGAAAAAGCCTGATTCGGCTTCCGGTCGGAGCTTTTGCCGACACGCTTGGTCGAAGAACCGCGACTCGGCCAGAAGGGACGGGCCGAACGCGCTTTCAAAGGCCTCAAACTGTCCCAAGGCTTGGCGCAGGTCGGACGCGACGCCCCAACGCTTGTGAGGCGCCACAGACGACAAATCGCGCCTTAAAAGCCAGCTGACGACTCGGGAAGCGCCGAAGAACGCGGCCTCTCCTTTGAGATCTGCCAGCTCATGGGCCAGCGCGGGGGCCTCTTGGGCGAGAAGGGAGAGCGGATCCGGCGAAGAGGCGGTCAGCTGAGTTATCCGCTGGGCGTCGGCCAGCGGAACGCCCGAAAGGGGCGAGCAGAGGAACGACGCTAGGTCAAACGGGCTGCCGGACGTGAGGAACCGAAGCAGAGCCGACAGGTCTCTGATGTCGTACCTGGCGTAATAGTCCACGTTGCCGGCCAGCCGAAGCGGCACGCCCGCCTGCTCGAAGCCGGTCTGAAGAGGGGCGTACTGCGTTCGAGTCGGCACCAGAACCGTCATGTCCTTCCAGTCGATGGGACGCCGCTCGCCCGACTCCCGGTCGCGGACCGTGAGACCGTTTTCCTTCAGCTCGGCCAGCCGTTCGGCCAGCCGTTTGGCCAGCCTTTGGCGGGCGATAGGCTGCGGTTCTGCCGGCACCTCGTCGGTGCATTCGGCGGGGGCGACGGCCAACAGTTCGCCGACCGGCCCCGCTTCGGCCGCTTCGCGCGTACCGTCGGCGCGTTCAGGGGCGCGCAGATTCATGTAAGGCGTGGTCAGGTTCCGTCCCAGCCCGTGCTCGTAGACGACCGAGAACCGGCCGTTGATGGCGTCAATGACCGCCGGCGAACTTCGGAAGTTGACGTTCAGCGCGATGAACTTGCCGTCCCACCGGGCCTGTTCGCTTCGTCGGTCCAGAAGCGACGGGTCGGCGTGGCGGAACCGATAGATGGACTGCTTGACGTCGCCCACGAGGAAGAGGGCCGCGCCGCTTTGCTGGGACAAGCTCGTGACGAGCTGGTCCTGCAGGACGTCCGTGTCCTGATATTCGTCCACCAGCACGTGGCGGAACCGTTTTGACCATTCGGGCGCGGCGGCGATGACCCGCTTGGCCTTCACGATCATGTCGCTGTAGGAAATGAGGTTGTTCGCCTTCTTGTGCTCTTCCCAGACGGCCCAACAGAGAGCCGCCAGCTTGGCGAGACTGCCGCGCAGCTGCGACTCGTCGTCGGTCCAGCCGTCCCGAACGATTCGAACGAGCGGCAGGAAGTGCTTCAGCCGCTCTTTAAGGTCCTTTCGGCTCCACCCGAAGGTGGCCTTCAGGTACTTGGAGGACTTATCGTCGGTTTCGTTCAGGGCGTCCGCCAGCTCGAGGAGAAAATCGCACCCGCGCTTGGTCTCGTTCTCTTGATGGGGAAACGGCGCGGCCAGCGCCCTCATCTTGGAGGCGAACTTGCCTTTGCCGTTTTCTAAAAGGTTCCTGACCGCCGCGTCGCGGAGGATCCTCCTCAGCCTGAAAACTTGGGCCCGCGCCTCGGGCTCGTACGCGGCTCTCAGGCTTTCGATGACTTCTTTTTCCCGCCCCTCCGAGCGCCACAGGTCTTCCGGCGCGCCTCCGCGGGCCGTCTCAAGGTTTTCGGCGGCCCGGGAAAACTGGGCGATGTCGTTGGCCTGCTCCCGCCCGTTCAGCACGTCGGCGGTCCATGGCGAAGACAGGACGGAAGGCCAGTTCGCCCGGCCCGGAGAGCAGGACAGGCGGTTCGCAAACCAACCGGCATCGTTTTTTTCCAGCGCGTCCGCGACCTGACGCCAGAAGAACTCCTCCTCCGGCGCGGAAACGAGCCGACAGCTGGGCGACACAGGAAGGCTCAGTCCCGTCTCCTTGATGACCCGCAGGCAGAACCCGTGAATGGTGGAAATGTACGCGCTGTCGAGACAACGTCGGCCTTCGTTCAGCACCTCACTCAGCCTGACGCAGCCCGCCTCTTTCGCCTGACGGGCGACGCCCTCGGTCAGCGCGGCGATGCGGCTTCTCATCTCCTCGGCGGCTTTTTCCGTGAACGTGAGGGTGAGAATCGACGGGGCCGGCGCGCCTTGGGCCATGCACCAGAGAAAACGCCAAGCCAAAGTCCACGTCTTGCCGGTCCCGGCCCCGGCGCTCACGACGGTCAGCCGTTCGGACGAGGTGGCCGCTTCGGCCTGCTCGGGCAGGGCACTTTTTTGAAGCAGCTCTTTCAGCAGGGCGAAGCCCTGCTCGTCAGACTGGACAGCGGCGGTCATCACTCGTCCTCCTTTCCTGACTCTCCGTGAAGCTCTTCTTTTCGGCACAGCTCTTTGTACGGGCAGTTTCGGCACGCGTCTTTGCTGTCCCAATTGGGGTTCCAGCGCCCTGCGGCCGTACAGCTGTCGAGGCTTGAAAGAAGCTCGGCCAGCTCGGGCAACGGCCCTTCTGCCGCCGGCGGGATCGTCTTGCAGTCCGTTTGTTCGGCCAAGGCGGCGGCAACGGCTTGGCAGGTCTCCGACTGCTCCTTCGGGAGAACGAGGCTTGCTTGACAGCCTCCGTCTCGCAGCCCTAGAAAGCCCCAGCCGGCCGGGCGCTTTCCGGTCGATTTTTCGCAGGCGAGGGCGTACAGGGGAAGCTGAAAGGACTTGGCGTACTTTTCGCTCTTGCCCAGCTTGTAATCCCAGACGAGGAACGATCCGTCGTCTAAGACGTCGATTCGGTCAGCCCGCCCGCGGAAGAACGCGTGGTCCAGCTGCAGGGACAAAGGCGTCTCGATCATGACCTTCACTCGATGGGGAGCCAGCCGCTCGTCGATTTTGTCCTGCAGGGCGGCGCAGTGGCGAATCTGACTTTTCAGCAGGGCAAACTGTCGGGCGAGCTGAGGCGTTCCCAGCTCGGGATACCCGCTAGGGCCTAAAAGCGCCTCGTCGAGAAAACGGGCCGATAGGTTCTGAATTGATTCTTTTTCTCCAGCGTTTTTCGCGCTCCAAACCATCTCCCACAGCTTGTGGGTCGCCGTTCCGACGAGCAGCCGGTCGTAGGCCGGCCGAGTCTCTTGAGGCGCTAGGCGCAGGACGTTTTGGACGTAGAACCGGTACGGACAGTCGGCAAAGGCGTCGATAGCGCTCATCGGCAGGGCAGACGGAACTTTGGCGCCCGGCAGCGGAGATGGGAAGACCCGGTCTTTCGGCCAAGGGGCAAACTCGAGCGGGGACCTGACCTCGACGCCGCCGATCAACGGCTGGTCACGGGGAACGAGAAGCTCGTCAAGCCCGCGGCTCACGGTCGGCGGGTCAGATGCAATCCAGCCGTCGCTGTAGGCGGACGGGAGAAACGGCGTCGGCTCGAGGGGGCGGCTTTTCTCGTCGGTCGTCGTCCAAGAGAGGATCGTCAGTCGGCCGGCTGAGGCGATCAGGCGGCGGAAAAGGACTTCCTGCTGGCTTCGCCGCTCCGAAAGCAGCGGCAGGTGTCCGGCGTTTTCCGCGTCCGGCGATCCACTGATCGTCTGGCGGTCCGCGTCGCTGAGAAGCGGCGTCTCCGCGAGGCTTCCGGGCCATACTGAGGCGTTCAGGCCGCTGACGAACAGATAGGGCCTTGAAAAGAACACCGGCAGGGAGCCGGACCACAGTTCCAGCGCGTCGCCCAGCGGCTGCTGCGGGCGAATCGACGACCCGTCAGCCCAAGCGGTCAGGTACTCCCACGCGTCGCCGCCGTCTAGCTTCCTGCTGCCGGCGGATTTTAGATCCCGAAGGGTTTCCCGAATGGCGAGAAGTTTTCGCCGCAGCTCGTCAAGAGCTCCGTTGTACTCGGCAATCTGGCCGTCCAGCGTCCCGTCTGTTCCAGCTGTGCCGCTGGACGCGTTGGAGAAGAACGTCAGGAGGCGGCGTTCCCCAAGGCGCAGCAGCGCGGCCAACAGGGTTTCGGGCGTTCCGCCGGACTGAATCTCTTGGGCAAAGGCGCAGGCGTCGTCAAAGGCGTCTCTGCTTTTTTCGGGCAGCGCGTCCCGCCAAGCGTCCCGGCCCGAGGGCGACTTGTCCGGCAGCGGTCCTGACGCCATGGCTGGGTGGGCCATCAGTTCAGACGTTGAAAACGCGTCCCAGTTCTGCGAGACGGCCGCGCGGGCCGTTTGGGATAGCCGCCAGAACGGCGTGTCGGTGATCTTGAGCGTGCGGGCCCGGCGGCACGGAACGCCGTAACGCCTCATGACTTCCAGCGCTGTTCCCTCGCGGTTCACCGGAACCCAGAGGGCCAAAGCCTCCCAGCCGGGCCACGGATGGCCGATTTTCAGCCCGTCATGGCCGGTCGCTTCCCACAAGATCAGCGACCGGGCGATCTTCTCGTATTCTCCTCGACAGTCTTCCGCCTGCAGGATCCGCACGTCGACTGGCCCGCCCGGCGACGGGCAGGGCGCTTCGCCGGGCAGCAGCTGGGCGATGAGGTCGGACGCCTCGGCGTGGCTCGTCCCGTCGTCTGGGACGAAGCACTTCATCGGCACGCCTTTGGAGCGAAGAAGGCGAATCAGCTCCAGCTGGGAGTGGGTCAGGCTGTAGAAGCCCGCGAGAATCAGTTCAGCTTCATCCGGCCAGTCGAATTTTTGGGCCGCCTCGACTTCCAGTCGGGCTTTGGTTGTCAGAGCGGCGCTGTCGGTAAGGTTCAGCTCGCGAAGGGTTCCTTCGTAGGAGAGAAAACAGTCGGCCAGCAGGCGTGAAGCCTCAGAGTTTCGAGGGACGGACTGAGGCGGCACCTCTTCGGCCCGGAGCTCGCGAATTTGATCGCCCAGCAGGCCGAGAATGCCGGGGCACTCGGACAGCGGCGACGGCTCCGGCGAATTTGTCAGCGCTTGGCGGAGCAGGAGCCAGTGATCCGGCGGGTCGATCTGAGCCGATTGGGCGGATCCTGTCGCCAGCGCGAGAAGCCGGCAGAGGTCGTCCCAGAGGATCGTCCGAACGCCGTCGTCGCGCTGACGCCGCCAGAGCTGGGCAAATAGCTCTCGATCAGCGCTTGACGGGACGAGAACGAGCCGCTTGCCCGCAGGACGCGCGGGCAGGCGCTGAACGAGTTCTTCCAAGTCGCTGATTTTTCGATAGCGCGTTGCCGAAAAGGCCATCCGGATTCCTCCCCCTAGGCGTATATCGAAATCTTACCACGGGACCGGGCACAAAAAAGGCCGCACCGCTTTT
>NZ_AWWC01000019.1:0-78064 GCF_000468895.1 Jonquetella sp. BV3C21
GCAGGACAAGGCAAAGGTGATCGAATGGTATACCAAAGCGGCTGAGGCAGGGAACGGAAAAGCGCAGTTCAACCTTGCGCTGATGTACGACGAAGGAGAGGGCGTGCCGCAGGACAAGGCAAAGGCGATCGAATGGTATACCAAAGCGGCTGAGGCAGGGAACGGAAAAGCGCAGTTCAACCTTGCGGTGATGTACGACGACGGCGAGGGCGTGCCGGAGGATAAGGCCCAAGCGGTTAAGTGGTACACCGCAGCGGCCGAAAGCGGGCTCTTTTCGGCTCAGTATAACTTGGCGATCATGCACAAAAACGGCGAGGGAACGGACAAAGACCTCGCCAAAGCGTACTACTGGGCTTGCCGGGCCGTGTTGGCGAGCAGAGATGACGGCGAAAAGAACGGCAAGGCGGAGGAACTCAAAAAGGACTTAGCGAAAGACTTGGACGCTGAAAAGGCCAGCGAGCAGGAAGAGCAGGCCGCGGCAGATCACGATAAAGCACAGGAGAAGTAGGTAAGTACTGACTTAGGGGCCGAAAGAGAGCGGAACGGCGACTCCTTTCGGCCCATTTTTAAGGCGTGTAAGGGTTGAATATTCCAACAAAGGAGAGCTCATCGTGAAAAAAAACTGGGGTCCTGTGCGGTCTCGTTTGGGCGGCCTTTTCCGCTGCCTCTTGGGCGGCTGATTTGCCCGACTGGTTTAAGGGAAAAGAAAACGATTCCGCGAGCCAGTACCGGTTGGCTCAAGCGTATGACGAAGGCAAAGATGGGGTCGCTGAAGACAAGGCCCAAGCGGCCAAATGGTTCACCAAATCTGCCGAAGGCGGTTATACTAACGCCCAGTTCAGCCTCGCCCGCATGTACCATACCGGCAACGGCGTGCCGGTGGACTTGGCTAAAGCGGTCAAGTGGTACACGAAAGCGGCCCAAGCTGGCGACGAGGTCGCGCAGAACAACCTCGCGGTCATGTACGACACCGGCGAAGGGGTTCCGATCGACAAGACAAAGGCGTTCGAGTGGTACACCAAAGCGGCCCAAGCCGGCTACGCCCCGGCGCAGCATAATCTTGCGCTCATGCACTACAGCAGCCGAAGTTCAGCGGCCGATCAGGCGAAAGCAATCGAGTGGTGCACAAAGGCCGCCGAAGCCGGCGAGACCGAAGCCCAGTACAATCTCGCTCTCACGTACGTCTCCGGCGAGGGAGTCCCCCAAGACGTTGTCAAGGCGGCCGAATGGTTCACGAAAGCTGCTGAAAGCGGTCACGCGGACGCTCAGTTGAATTTAGCGCTGCTGAATTGGAACGGCGTCGGCGTGGAACGCGACAAAGTAAGAGCGTACTACTGGGCCTGCCGGGCGGACCTCGCCGGAGCGGACAAGGCGGTCGGACTGAGAAGCGAAATTGTGGGAAGCTTAGATAAAGAAACGAAACGGGCGCAGGAAGAGCGAGCGCGGGCCCATGACGCTAAAGTGCGGCGGAAATAGCGCTTTTTGCCTGAGGCTCGCAGAGGAACAGCAGACGACGTGCCGGGGGCAGCGCGGGCTGTCTCCGGCACCTTTTTTGCCTGATCAGGGACGTTAACGCAAAGCGCCGCGCCTTTGTCCAGAAAACGGTCCCAACTTTCGGCCGCGCGGGGGAAACTTTAGAGTATGATAGGTTGGTGTTGAGTTTGTCGTTTTGTGGCGCCTCGTTGTTTATGGAAATCTGCGCGGCGAATAATTGGAGGAGATGACGGCGTGAGACGTTTTTTGTCAGTGGCTTGTGCGTGGTTCGTTCTGTCCTGTAATGCCTTCGGCGCGGAACCGGCGTGGTTTGCCGGTCACGAGACCGACCCGGCGGCTCAGGGGCGTCTCGGCTGGGCCTATATGATCGGCGACGGCGTGGAGAAGGACCAGCAGAAAGGGCTGACGTGGCTGAACCGGGCTTCGGCTGCCGGAGACCCGGAGGCTCAGTTCATGCTGGGGTGTTGTTATCATTTCGGCATGGCCGTGCCGATTGACCGCGCGAAGGCGCAGGAGCTGTACCGTTCGGCCGCCGGCAGCGGACACGCCGGCGCGGCGTTCAACTTGGGCAACATGTACTATTTCGGCGACGGGGTGGCGGAAAACCGCGCTGAGGCGGTCAAGTGGTTTGAGGAGGCCGCGTCCCGCGGCCATGCCCGGGCGATGTTCAGCTTGGCGCTGTGCTGCGCGTCCGGCGACGGCGTGGCGCCGGACAAGGCGAAGGCCGCCGAGTGGTACGCCAAAGCGGCGGAAGCCGGCGATCCCAGAGCGCAGTTTCACCTCGGCTCGGCCTATGAGACCGGCGACGGAGTTCCCCGCGACCGGGTGAAGGCGCTGAGCTGGTATAAAGCGGCCGCCGAGGGCGGCGACCCTCGGGCGCAGGAGACGCTGGCCCGGCTTTTTGTGGAAACGCAGGACGGGACGGCTGATCCGCAGCAGGCGTATTATTGGGCCTGTCGGTGCCTTTTGAACGGGGTAAAAGACTCCGAGCGGACGATGGAAAAAATACGGCGGGAAAACGGAATAGCCCCGTCAGACGCGAAGCGGCTGGAGGCGAACGCCGCAGCCGATACGGCGGCACTCCTTCAGAAAAAAAGAAGCCAGCCGATGAAATAAACAAACGGCGCCCAGCTTTCAAAAGAAAGCTGGGCGCCGTTCTTGTTAAAAGTCTATCGGTTCGTGTCGCCTCGGCGGTAGCAGATTTCGCCGCCGATCATGGTGAAGTCAACGGAAGACAGGCTGTCCAGCGGGTCGCCGTTCCACAGGACGAGGTCGGCGTCCTTGCCTTCGGTGATGGAGCCGAGTCGATCTTGTAAATCCAAGTGCTCGGCGCCCGAAAGAGTGACGGCTCGGAGGGCTTCCGCCTTGGTGAGCCCGGCGTTGGCGGCCAGCGACGCGTTAAGGATCAGCGAGTAGAGTGGAATCACCGGGTGGTCGGTGATAATGCAGAAGTGCACGCCCGCGTCCCGAAGGACCGACATGTTCCTCCACGTCTGGTTGTCCAGCTCCGGCTTGGTTCGGGTGCTGAGCGCCGGACCGCAGGCGGCCTTCACGCCGCAGGCGGCCAAGTAGGGCGCGATCATGTGGCCCTCGGTGCAGTGCTCGATCGTCAGCTTCAGGTCGAACTCTTTGGCAATCCGCACCGCGGTGCAGATGTCGTCGGCCCGGTGAGCGTGGACGGAGAAATTAATCCGCCGCTCGAGGACGAGCGCCAGCTCTTCCATGTCCAGCTTGACTTCCCAAGCGTCCCGGTCGCTCTCTTCCTTGGCGGCGTTGCGCTTTTTGCCGTCCATGTAGTTTTTGGCGTCTTGAAGGGCTGTTCTCATGACCGCCGCGTTCCCCATGCGGGTGCTGGGTATGGCGTGACGCTCTTTGTACACGCCGATCGGGTTTTCGCCCAAGGCGGCTTTCATGCAGCTTTCAGCCTTGACGGCCATCTGGTCGACGACCGTGCCGACCGTCTTGAGCACCGCGCCGCGGCCGCCGATGACGTTGCCGCTGCCCGGCAGAGTCTGCACGGTGGTCACGCCGCCGCTGCGGGCCTCGACGAACGCCCGGTCGAACGGGTAGACCGAGTCAATAATGCGGACCTGCGGTGTGACCGGCGACGTCATCTCGTTCTCGTCAGTCATCGAGTAGTGCATTCCCTCCGGGCAGGAGCCAATGTGAGTGTGGGCGTCGACCAGCCCGGGCGTGAGTATGCCGCCGTGACCGTCGATTCGCTCCGTTCCTTCCGGCGCTGAGACGTTTTGCCCCACGCTTAAAATTTTCCCGTCCCGGACGAGCACCATGCCGTCCTTGATCGTCGGCCTGTCCACCGGTTCCACTGTGACGTTATAAATCAGTTTAAGCATCGTTTCCCCTCCTCCAAGATCCGACGGGACGAACCGTCGGGTTGTTCCCCTGTCCTTTGATGAACTCTTTCAGGCCTCTGATGCTGTTGCGCATGAAAAAGCGCTCCCTGCCTTGGACGTCCGGCTTCAGGTCGCCCCATGTGCCCAGCTCGCCGTCGGCGGCTAACAGCCGGTCGACCGTCTCATCGTCGTCCCAGCCTTCCCGAACGACCTGATCGGCGAAAGCGCCCCACAGGCGGAGTTGGGCCAACGCCCGGTCGGGCAGCCGCCTGTCCCGCGACGCGGCGAAGTGGGCGGCGCAGTACAGGGACCAGCGGGCGTTTTTTACCGAGCCGATCGACGCGGCAGTGACCGAAGGCTTTTGTTTCGGCGGGGTGGCCGGCCTCAGCCAAGGAAGTGGCGCCGAGTCGATAAACCACGACGGGTGCCCCAGCGTCCCGAGCGCTTCGCCGCCAAAACACGCCCGCTCGCCCTCCGGCAGGTCGCAGAAAAACGACAGGTGATGAAACGCGTGTCCCGGCGTCCGCAAGGCTTCCCAGCCCGGCGGCAACATCTCCGGGCCGAAAAGCTGGCCCGGCCGGACGGGCGTCATCGGTCCATAAGCGTTGGCCAGCTCCGACCCCAGCGCCGCGCGGGTGTCCTCAGTCAGCTTCTCCGGGGCGGCTAAGTGGGCGAGGGCCTTTTCATGGGCGACTACCTTGAGGCGAGGCCAGCGGCGGGCCAGTTCCCCCGCGCCGCCGGCGTGGTCCATGTGAATGTGGGTGAGCAGCAAATACTCAGGCGTCAGGCCCAGCCCTTCCAGCTGGGCAATCAACGCGCCGGCTGTGCTGGGAGCGCCGCAGTCCACGAGAGTTGTCGGTTCCCCCGTGACGACCCAGCAGGAGAGAAACGTCTCAAAGCCCGCCGGCCCCAGAGGCAGAGGCAGCAGCCGCAGTCCGAGGCGCAGAAGTTCGGTGTCGGTCATGGCGTCTCCTTTCGGCGTTGAAGCTCGCTCAGGCGGTTGATACAATACTGTTACCGCCGGATAGCTGAACTCTATTCTAAACCGTCTCGGCGGTTTTGTGCCGGGAATTTTCAGGTCAAACGCTGTCGGCCGAGAGGAGCGGGGAACGTGAGCGTATCGGGAATTTGCCGAATCGAAACGACGCTCAGTCTTGGCGGGGAAGAAGTACCCGGCCGACTGTACCTGCTGTCCTGCGACTGCGGGGACCTGCTCGACGTGACCTACCTGTTCGAGCGGGACGAAAACCCGCTTAAACCTCGGCGCGGGGTGATCTGTTGGATGCAGACGGCGTTCGTCTTCGTTCACCCCGTCCAGCCGCTTCAAAGGCTTTTTCGCCTCAGATGGCCCAAACGGGGATGGCGTGAACTGGTTCGTCGCGTCCTCGCCGCCCTCGACTTCCTGCCTGGGGTGGTCGCGCGGGCAGCCTTTCTGGCGTGTCGGCGGCCGATGAAAGCCGAGCTCGTCACGCTTTTTTCGCCGCCGGCGGCCGAGCTGGCCGTGGCGGCTCTGCGCCGAATGAAGCTGAACCCGCTCTGTCGGGTCGACGCTGATGGCTCGGTGACCCTGTGCGAGATGGCTCTGCCTTCTGTGCGACTGCCCGCTTGGCGGGCTTTTGAGTGGGGCATGACAGGCTTCGTCCGAGTGCCAGCAGAGCTTTTGGGGTACGCCGACGGATCTTCGTCGATCTGCATGAATTAATACCTAGAGAACGAGCGGCCGCAAAGTGCGGCCGCTCGTTTTTTTGAATGCCTAGCCGATGGTTCGGGCCAAGAAGGACATCAGGTTCTCCCCGAGGACGCCTTGAAGCTCGCCGTCGGTGAAGCCTTCGTCGATGAGACAGACGGTGAACTCAGGCGTCGCCGTGTGGCCGCCCAGCGCGTCATGTCCCTGACCAGCGGGGGCGAACCGGTCGCAGAAGTCGAAGCCAAAGCACAGGTGCTCCGAGCCGATCAGCTCCTTCACGTGTCTGGCGTGGAGCGCCAGCTCGTGCGGCGTCGCGTTTCGCCAGTCCGGATCTGTCGGCCGGCGGAGCCGATCCGGCGACGGAATGACAAAGCCTGAAGAGCAGTTTGTCCCCATCACGCCGCCTGCCGACGCCAGACGGGTCATCTGCGCGTCCGTCAGGTTGCGCATGGTAAACGTCAGGGCCCGGCAGTTGGAGTGGGACGCGAGGAACGGAACGCCCAAGGCGGCCAAATCGTCGAAGCCTTCGTCGTTCAGGTGGCTGACGTCCAAGTACATGCCCAGACGCTGAGTTTCCTTCACCAGCTGAACGCCCCAATCGGTCAGGCCGCCCTTTTTTCCTTCCGGACGGGGAGCGAAAAACGCCCCGTCGGCGGCGGCGTTGCGGCGGCTCCACACCAGCCCGACGCCGCGGACGCCCAGCTCGTAAAAGACCCGGAGCAGGTTCAAATCCGTTCCCAGCGGGTCGACCCCTTCAAAGGACAGCAGGACAGCGACCTGGCCGGCCGCACGGGCCCGGCGAATCTCATCGGTCGAACGGCACAGCGCGACCGAGCCGCCGCACTCGTCTAGCTCCTCGTGAAAGCAGGCGATCTGATCTAAGGCGTGACGCAGAGCCATCTCGGGAATGTAACGGTTTTCGACGAAAATCGACGACACAATCAGGTCGACGCCGCCGGCACGGAACTCCGGCAGAAAATCGTCCCGTAGGACGTGAGAGCGGCCTTTCTCGAGCCGTTCTATCGCCAACAGGGCGAGCAGGTCAAAATGAGCGTCAGCCACAAGAAACTCCCGGTGAAGCGACCGGGCTCGGTCGAGAGAAGAAGTCAATTAAACGTCCTTTCTTGCCTGCACGGCAGGCCAGCGCAATTCAAACCGCTCCACAACGGCGGTCATATCCTTTGGAAGAGAAGCTAGGACCGGAAGGGCCAAAGAAGACGGAACGGGAAAGCGGGCCTCGGCCAGAGCCCCGGCCATCGCGTCGATCGTGTCCGCGTCGCCGCCAAAACGGCAGGCTCGAAGCAGCGCGTCCTCAAAGCTCGCTGCGCCGAAAAAGGCGGAAAACGCCAGCGGCAGGGTGCCGGCGCAGGACGCGTCCCAGCCCCGGTTGGCCAGAGAAATATCCCACTCGGGAACGGCCCAGCCGAACGTATCGGTGAACCAGCGCTTTATTTCCCCGTCGCTTTGGCCGTGTCGGGCGAGAAAAACGCCGCCGGCTACAGCCTGAGCGCCTCGAATCCCGTCCGGGTGGCCGTGAGTGACCGAGGCGGACTCGTTGGCGAGGGCTAAGCACTCGGAGAGGGAAGACGCCACCCAGCCGATCGGCCCAGCGCGCATCCCGCTCCCGTTCCCCCAACTGGCGCGCCGTTGCGTCGGATCTCCGACCGCCAGCCAGCCAGCGAAACCCGGGCCGTACCCAGCCAGCGGATAACGATTTCCCCAGCTCATATAGTACTCGGCAAAGCCGGCCGCGTCTGTCCGTCCGTCGAGCAGGGCTTCTGCCGTGGCAACCGACAGAACCGTATCGTCGGACCAGCGGCAGGCCGGCGACAGAAGTTGAGTTAAGTTTTTCGGTGCCGGCCGCCCCTCGTAGGGCGAGCCGCAAAAGTCGCCGATGATTGGCCCAATCATAACGTTCCTCCTTCAGCCGTCAGGAGGGCGGCGGAAATCGTCTCAGGCTCCCTATTATATGACGCCATGACGGGAACGAAGAACCGCGAAAGACGCAAAGCCGGCCTGCTGTTCAAAAACGGACAGCAGGCCGGCTCGACGTGGAACAGGTGCAACACGCGCGGGTAAGGGCTTGAAATTGTCGCGCCCGTGAAGGCGCGACTCTACCTTGGAAGTATCAAACTCGACGGATTGATTGTTTCAATTCACGCGCCCGTGTAGGGCGCGACAGCTGTCGGATGTCTTTGCTGCTCGGAAGGTACGGGTTTCAATTTGCGCGCCCGTGTAGGGCGCGACCCCCCAAGAGGTCGTTGGTCGTTGGTAAACTATCTGTTTCAATTCGCGCGCCCGTGTAGGGCGCGACCCCCAAGAGGTCGTTGGTCGTTGGTAAACTATCTGTTTCAATTCGCGCGCCCGTGTAGGGCGCGACAGACGTGGATCGATAGGCAAGGTGTATGCCCCTTGTTTCAATTCGCGCGCCCGTGTAGGGCGCGACCGGTCACCAGCCACGGCGCGGGACCTGTGAGCGAGTTTCAATTCACGCGCCCGTGTAGGGCGCGACCGCCGGGCATAACTGGAGCATGAGCGGGTACGTTGTTTCAATTCGCGCGCCCGTGTAGGGCGCGACCATAGGTTTAAAACGCCCTGAGCGAAGGTCGCCAGTTTCAATTCGCGCGCCCGTGTAGGGCGCGACGACCGCCGCTCGACAGCCCGCCGATCATGGTCAAAAAAGGCGTCTGGTAGTTGCCCACAAGAAAAAGTTCGCCCACATAGTTGGGAAGATTAAAAGTAGTTGCTGCTCCGTTTACGTTAGGCATGGTGTTTTAACCTCCTATTTTTTCAAAAAGTTGTTTTTTGTAGATCATTGCTTCTTCGATATTCCCGCTTTTCAGCGCGTTCGCGTACAACATCTGCAGGTCGTCGGACGCTTTCGCGCCTGCCGCGGGAGTTCCCGCACCGCCGGCACTCTTTGCCGGGATGATTTTTTTCAAGGCCTCGATATCGGCCTTGATGGCTTCCTCGTCCTCACCGCGAACGCGGTCCGCCAGCTCGGACGGCAAGCCTGCCGCCGCCGCAAGGCGAGCTTTTAGCGCCGAGAGCTCCATAGCCTTGATCTTAGCCTCGAGCTCCGTCACCTTCGCCTGCGCCGCGCCAAGGCCCTGCTTCGCTTTGTCATGCTCGCTCATCTGTCCTTCTTTGAGCTTGTCGAGCTCGGCTTTTGCGGCTTTCAGCGCGTCATAATCCGCGTACTTCTTCCGTTCGCGCTCGAGGCGATCCGCGACCACGCGGTCGACGTCCGCCTGCGTGAACGTCTTTTCTCCGGCACTTGCCGCCGTATTGGTGGTGCTGATGTTCTGGTTCTGATTATTAGTGCTTTCTGCCATTGTCGTTTCCTCCTGATTTTTCCGTCTCAGTGACGTAATTTAAGGTACGAAAAAAGCCGCCCTCCTGCGAGGTGCGGCTTCTGTGTTGCCTTTATTGTTTGGGGCGCTTGTCCGGGTGGTGCTTGTAGTACAGATCGTCTTCGTTGTGATCCCAATTAGGGCTATCAGGAGTGAGGGGCGTCGTTATCCCAGTAGCCGTATCAAGCATAAACTGTTCGCCGGTCTTGCCGTCCGTGCGGAAAAAAATATGATCCTGCGCCCAGCGAGTTGCCAATGACATAAACCTCACTCCCTTCATTGTTTTTCTTGTTTATATCTTACCACAAAAACCAAAGATTTTCCCTTGTCTTCCTTAAAAATCCGTCGTTCTTCTTTGCGTACAATTTCGAAAACAGCGTTTTTGTTCACCAACACCTCATACTCATCGATATTTTCCGAGCAGCCTCGAATAGATGCGCCGTAAGGAAGTCCGCCTTGGATAACAACCACTACAGAACGTTCGTTTGCCTTTTGTTTCGAGAACTCGTTTGCGACGTGCAACTTGCTTGAAGCGCTGGATAACGCGCCTTCTTGATAATTATCGCCCACTTGGAGCTGATTCATGATTTTATAAGCCGCGTCCCCGGAGACGCCTCTATACAGATCCTTGTGCGGAGGATAGACAGGGGCGACATGCAGCCACTCTTCAATGCGTTCGCCTTTCTGGTAGTAGGGCGATTTTGTGTCGTCCAGCTGTTGCGCGGCACGGATTTTGCCGTACCCCCCGCCCTCAGTCGTGTAGTCGTAGATATCCTGGCGTATCTGCTTGGCTTCGGCGTCGCTGATCGTCTGACCAGCGCGTTTGAAGTCGGCTTTGATGATGTCTGCCGTCAGCTCGCCCGGCTCCAGATGACCGCGCGCTTTGTCGGCCGCGCCGCCGCGCATCCACTCCGGCAGCGCTTGCTCCTTGGAATCTACCCCCTCGAGGAAAAGAGAACTTGCGTGCCGGCAGTTCGGGTGAAACAGCCCCGCTCCTTCCGCCTCTGTCAGCGTCGGATAGCCCGGAGTCTTGCCCGTCAGGCTCAGCACTTTGCCGTTCCACGGCGCGCACATCTCGCAGGTCGGCGTATGGTAGCTGATCTGGATCAGATCTTCGCCGTGTTCGGCAAACTCGTTCCACGTGGCGGCGTTGTGCACCTGCATCAGCGTCGTTCGGCTCAGCATCTCCGCATAGCTGCCCATGTTCCAACTGCGTCCGGCGCTGTCGGTTTCAATTCGCGCGCCCGTGTAGGGCGCGACACGATAGAGACGTAACGGCTGCAGGTGAACCGAAGTTTCAATTCGCGCGCCCGTGTAGGGCGCGACGCAACGGCTACAGTCAGGTCGCGCCGGACGGGCTGTTTCAATTCGCGCGCCCGTGTAGGGCGCGACAGCTGTCGGATGTCTTTGCTGCTCGGAAGGTACGGGTTTCAATTTGCGCGCCCGTGTAGGGCGCGACTTCAGGTGGTTCTTTGCGCTGGACGCAGTCCCAGTTTCAATTCACGCGCCGGTCGAGCAGGGGGTCGCCTGTGGCAACTGAGGGAGCGTCGGAGCAGCGGGTTGGCGGCAGAGTCGCGCGAAGTTTTTAGAGCGCCGACCGTCCCTCGGGGGACGAGCCGCAAAAGTCGCCAATGATCAGGCTAACCGTGACCGCTTTCCTTCAAACGCTGGCGTTTTTCTAATTATAAGACGTCGACCGAGAACTGAGAACTGTGGAAAAGCAAAGTCGGCCTGCTGTTCAAAAACGGACAGCAGGCCGGCTCAACGTGGAACAGGTGCAGTACGCGCGGCTGGGTAAAGACTTGAAATTCACGCGCCCGTGAGGGCGCGACGTAATAGTTTAATAAACTAAATAATATGGTTTCAATTCACACGTCAAACTGCAGAAGAGGACGGAACGCTAGGTCTGTTTGTGATAGACGTTTTTACCGCGCGTTGCAAAGAGTATAGCATGACAGTGTTCGGTTATTGTACAAGTGCACGAAGATGAGGCATGGCTATCGGCGCCAGAGTGGCGATACACAGCGTTAGTATGGGCATAAATGAAAGAAGATCATAAGTTGCTAGGTCGAATAACTTCGTCGTGATGAATTGATCACTTGACAAAGATAAAGAAAAGACGGATACTCATTACAATGAAATTTTAAAATAAATTATATGGAACATTTCATATGTTGGGGCCAAAGGAGGTCGCAAACCTTGAAAGCAATCGCTCACACTCGACGCGAGGAAGACCATCTTATCGAACAGACAGTAGAAGAGCACGTTCGCGGCACTGCCGCGCTGGCGGAGTCTTTTGCTAATCAATGGGGAGATGGTTTTTGGGGGCGGCTCGCTGGGATGTACCATGATTTAGGTAAAAGTACGTGTCAGTGGCAAGAATACTTGCGCGTTCAAGACTATGACGAGAGCGCTTCCTCAGAAAGTTCCGAAGATGAAGACAAGGACGACGACAAGAAGAAAAATCCTATTCATAAAGTATCACACAGCGAAGCCGGAGCGGCCGCCGTACTGGAAGGCTTTTGGGACAACTGGGACGAGCCGAACGTTTCAGGACCTTTGACTGGGTTGGCCTACGCCATTGCCGGCCATCACGCTGGGCTGGCTGATTGGCGCACGGGCGGCCGCGGGGCGCTCATCAACCGGCTGGCGACGAAAAACGGCGATCTGGACGTCAGCCGCCTTCTGAATCCCCTTCGGCAGGCGCTCGGGACAGGTGCGCGGCAGGTGGACTACCCGGCCGAGCTGACGCGTCTCGATTCAGTAGCGTTGAACTTGAATGAGGAAATCCGCCAGTGGCTTGAAAAATGGTTTGCCGATGACGGTTCGGAGGATGTCCCGAGAGAATATCTCAATCTATGGGTTCGAATGCTTTACTCGGCTCTGGTTGACGCGGACTCGCTAGACACCGAACGATTCTGCCGCCCCGACCAGGCCGCACAACGGTCCCGCCAGTTCGACATGCAGGACCTGAAGCACCGGTTCGACTCTTATATGGACGAAAAGGAACGGCTGGCGGAAAAAAGCCCGGTCAACGAAGTCAGATCGAAGGTACTCGGCTGGTGCCGACAGGCCGGTCACTGCGAGCCCGGCTTCTTTCAGCTGACCGTGCCGACCGGCGGCGGAAAAACGCTTGCGTCTCTGGCTTTTGCTTTGGAACACTGCTTGACAAATGGTAGGCGCCGAATCATCTATGCAATACCATATGTTTCGATAATCGAACAAACAGCGGACGTGCTGCGCGGCATCTTCGGTGACACTGGGGCAGTTCTGGAGCACCACTCCAATATCCTGCCGGAGCGCGAAACGCTTCAGAACAAACTAGCGGCTGAAAACTGGGGTGCGCCGATTGTGGTCACCACAAACGTTCAGCTTTTCGAGTCCCTGCTGTCCGACCGTCGAGTGCTCTGCCGAAAGATACATAATATTTCCCGCAGCGTCATCATTCTCGACGAGGCCCAGATGCTCCCGCTGCAGCATATGCGCGGCGTGCTGTCCGTCCTGAAAGGACTGGTTAAGCATTTCGGCGTGACCGTCCTTCTGTGCACCGCAACCCAACCGGCTTTAACGCGGACTTTTAGCGACGGTCAGAACGTTTCGTTTCCCGGTCTGCCGGAGCCTCGCCAAATTGTTCCGGCGGGCGCGGACCTTTATCAAAAGCTGTTGCGGGCCGAATGGGTACGGGATTACAACCCGACCCAGCCGCGAACGTGGGACGAGCTGGCCGACGACTTGCTGAAACACCAGCGAGTCCTCGCCGTCGTCAACCGGCGGGGCGACTGTCGGGAGCTGTACGAAGTGATAAAAAGCCGCTCCGGCGAGAATTTATTCCACCTGTCGGCGGACATGTGCCCTCAGCACCGGAGCGATCGAATCGGCGAGATAAAAGCACTCCTGAAAGACGAGAGCAGGACCGTTCGCGTGATCAGCACCCAGCTCATTGAAGCGGGAGTCGATATCGATTTTCCGGTGGTCTTTCGGGCGCTCTGCGGGCTTGACTCGGCGGTTCAGGCCGCTGGCCGGGCGAACCGGGAAGGGCAACTGAACAAGCTGGGCAAATTGGGGCAGCTGTACCTTTTCTCGCCGATGAAGCCGTCTCCCGTGGGACTGCTGCTCAAAGGCGAGCAGACCTTCAAGGCCATGCTGGGCCAAAAGACGGAGTTTGATTTGTTTTGCCCGTCAGTCATAAAGGAATACTTCAACAGGCTGTATCGGGACGTCGGGACGTTTGACCAGTCAAAATACTACGAACTGCTTGTGGAAAACGCTGAGTGTTTTGAATTTCAGTTCCGCACGTTTGGAAGAGATTTTCACATGATTGACGACGAAGGACGTCAGAGCGTTTTTGTGGCCTACGGGGCCGGAGCAGAACTGATTGGGGAGCTCAAACGCAATGGGGCGAATCCCCAGCTGCTGCGGGCGCTTCAGCGGTATTCGGTGAGCATTCCGGAAAGCAAACTGAAAGAACTCCGGTATTCTGGAGCTGTTGACGAGACGGATGAAGGATATTTTGTCCAGTCCGAGGCGTTCGTGTACGACTTGGAAACCGGAGCCATCGGCCAACCGTCAGTAGGATTTTTTATCCGATAAAAATTTCAACGTGAAAGGAGGGAAGCAAATGGATTTTTTTAACAAAAGTTTTTGTCTGGAGGTGGCGGGAGACTTCGCGTGTTTCACCCGGCCGGAAATGAAGGTTGAGCGGGTGAGCTACGACGTCATCACGCCGTCGGCGGCACGGGGAATTTTTACGGCCATCTTCTGGAAACCGGCGATTCGGTGGATTATCAGAGAAATTCACGTGCTTGAGCCGATTCGCTGGCTGTCGTTCAGGCGGAACGAAGTTGGCGCCCTGATGAAGCTCAGTTCCGGCGGGCTGTGCATCGAAGACCACAGGCAGCAGAAAGCGTCGATTCTCCTTCGGGACGTGCGGTACCGATTGGTCGCCGAGCTGGAGTACATCCCGCCTCACAAGCGTCCGAGGACATTCTTGCAGGTGCCGGACTGCTTGGGGGACGAGAACGAGCGGGAAATTATTCGGTCAGGGGAAAACCCCGGAAAGTACTACGGGATTTTTGAGCGCCGAGCCCGAAAGGGGCAGCACTTTATGGCGCCATATTTGGGGTGCAGAGAATTTTCCTGCAGCGAGGTGCGGTTGATAGACCACCCGGAAACGGAGAAACGCCAGCCGATCGACGAAACGAGAGACTTGGGAATTATGCTGTACGACCTTGATTTTTCGCGGCCGGAGGACCCGCAGCCGGCGTTTTTCAGGGCCAAGATGGACCGGGGAATTATTAAAGTCCCCGACTGGGAAAGCGAGGCGGTATTGCGATGATTCTGCAGGCGCTGTACGAATACGAGCAACGCCGCCAGAAAGTGGGAACAGGCATTCCCACCGGCTGCGGCGACGTGGAGTTCAAGTTTTTGGTGGAAATTGATTCAACCGGCCGATTTCACCAGTTTTATGACATGCAGGAAGAGCAAGTCGGGCCGAAAGGGAAATCGTTCCTCAAAGGCAAACGGTATTTTGTGCCGGATACGGTCAGTCGCACGAGCGGAGTGAAGGCAAAAGTTCTGTGGGACAACGCCAAATACCTGTTGGGTGCGGAAATCGACAAGGAGAAAAAAATCCACACGGCGCAGGACGATCAAGGCCTTCGCCAGCGGCTGGACGCGTTTATTCAAGAAACGAAGGACTGCCTAAAACGGTCGAAAGACCGGACCCTTTCTAAGGAAATTCAGGCGATCATCAATTTTTACGAAAATCCAGAGGGCTTAGACGCCGCCCTAAAAGACCTAACGCTGGGAAACGTCCTTGAAGCGGGCGGGAACTTGACGTTCCGTTTAATTGACGGTGACCTGCCCGTTCCGGCCCAAGAGGCGGCCAGAAATCTGGCAGCCTTTGAGCCCAGCGAGGAAGGCGTCTGCCTGATTACTGGCCAAAGGGCGCCGCTGGCCCGAATTCACTCGGACTTCTTGATTCGCGGGGGAAAACAAACCGGCGCGTCGTTGGTGAGCTGCCAGAAAGACTCGGGATACGACTCATATTACAAAGAACAGGGCTACAACGCGCCGGTTTCCCAAGCAGCGGCTTTCGATTACGCCTCAGGGCTAAAACAGCTCCTCGCCTCGGAGAAGAACAAGGCCATCATCGGAAAAGACACCTATGTGTTTTGGTCGGTTCCGAAGGACGCGCCGATCGGCGGCGAAAATCCGGCGTCAGAAGGGAACTTTCGGGCCGTGTTGCAGGGAGACCCGGACAAGCAGGTCGGCCGATTAAAAGTCGTTTTTGACCATATCCGTCAGGGAACCGATCTGGTCGTCGAAAAAGGGCGCTTCTGCCTCTTGGGACTGACCGCAAACTCGGCAAGAATTGCCGTCAGGCTTTGGCGGGTGGACAGCACGGAACACTTTGCGGCGAACCTGCGCCGTCACTTGGAGGATACGGCCATCGACGCCTACGGCGGCCAAGTCGTGAACTTCCCGCTGGACCGAATCCTCTGGGCAATGGCGTTGGACGGAAAAATCGAATCGCTGCCGCCCAACATTCCCAGCGGATTATTGTCCAGCGTGGTGGACGGCGTGCCGTACCCGTTGGCTGGCTTCCAGCGGGCAATCGTACGGATTCGGGCAGAACAGGAAGTGAGGCCGGAACTGGCATCACTCCTTCGAGGGACGCTGAACCGGTGGCGAACTTCAGCGGGCGAACAAAAGGAGGTCTTTGGCGTGAAACTGGACGACGCGAGTCAAGATCCCAGTTACGTTCTGGGCAGGGTATTTTCTATCTTAGAGTCAATTCAACGGATCGCTCAGGGGGAATTGAACAAGAGCATTACAAGTCGGTTTTTGGGCGCTGCGGCGTCCACGCCCGGAATCGTGTTCCCAAAGCTTTTTAAGTTATCAGTTCACCATCTGCAGAAAATATCGCAAGATCGTCTTCCACGCGCCGTATGGTGGAAAAATAAGCTCGCCAGCGTTATGGAAGGGGTCGGCGAATTTCCCAGACAGCTAAACCTCTACGAGCAGGGGAAATTTTTCCTCGGCTACTATCACCAGAATCAGGACGTGTCAGCAAAAAAAGAGGATCTTCAGCTGAATAACGATGAAGAAAGGAAGGAACAGCAGAGATGACGACTTTAACGAACCGATACGACTTCGCGTTTTATTTTGACGTGCAGGACGGCAACCCGAACGGCGACCCCGACATGGACAACCAGCCGCGGATCGATTTGGAGACAGGTCACGGTCTTGTCAGCGACGTGTGCTTGAAACGAAAAGTCCGCAACTACATCATGATGGCCTGCCGGACGCCGGAAGGCCAGCCCAAAGAGGGATACGAGGTTTTCATCAAGGAGAAGGCCGTCCTGAACACCATGATCGGCCAAGCGTGGGACGACGCGGAGAAAAAATCTTCCGGCGAGAACAAGAAAGATGGAAAGAAAGATAAGAACCCGCAGGTTGAAATGGCCGCTCAGCAGCTGATGTGCGCGCGTTTTTACGACGTCCGCGCCTTTGGAGCGGTGATGTCAACCGGCAGCAGCGACAGCGGCGGGAAAAAGACCGCCGGGCAGGTTCGCGGTCCGATTCAGCTGACCTTCGCCCGCTCGCAGCTGCCGATCGTCGTCGCGGAACACTGCATCACTCGCATGGCCGTCACCAACGAAAAGAACGCGGAAAAAGAACGGACCATGGGCAGAAAATTCACGGTTCCGTACGCCCTGTACTGCGCTCATGGCTTCGTCTCTCCGTTTTTGGCCCAGCAGACCGGGTTCTCCGAAGAGGACATGGAAATTTTCTGGGACGCGCTACTGAACATGTTCGAAATTGACCGGTCAGCCGCCAGAGGCTTGATGACCGCCCGTCGGCTCGTCATCTTCAAGCACTCGTCCGCGCTAGGTTCCGCCCCGGCGGCCGACTTGTTTGAAAAGATCGCCGTTGCAGTGAGCGACGGCGTCACGCCTCGGTCGTTCGGCGATTATCGGCTGACGTTGGACGGGCAGGAGCTGACTGAGCGGAAAAAAATCGTCCTGATATAGAGAAGGATGTTTCCGGGGCAGAGCCCCGACTGCTGGACGGAGAAAGCGAGATTTTCCTCTCGGAACTTCAGCATTTGCTTTTCTGTGAGCGCCAGTGGGCGCTCATTCACATGGAAGGCGAATGGGAAGAAAATTACCTGACGGCGACGGGGACAGACGTACATCAGCGCGTTCACAGCAACGAAAAGGAGTTTCGTGACGGCGTACTTTCGGTTCGGGGACTTCCGCTTCGGTGTGTTCGACTCGGTCTCTACGGGGTAAGCGACGCGGTGGAGTTTTACCAGTCAAGCGACGGCGTCCGTCTCCCGCAGCGGCGTGGGCGCTGGACGCCGCTCCCAGTGGAATACAAACGGGGACGCGGTGCCGGCGGCATGGCAGACAAAGTGCAGCTTTGCGGCCAAGCGCTCTGTCTTGAAGAAATGCTGCAAGTTTCCGTTCCCGTCGGTGTGCTGTTTTACGCCCAAACGCGCCGGCGAACTGAAGTGACGTTGACGAAAGACCTCAGGGATCTGGTGGAGAGACTCTGCTGCAGAGCGCGCTCGCTTCTGCAGAGCGGAGTTCTCCCGCCGCCTGAGGCGGATAAAAAGTGCAAAAGCTGTTCAATGAAGGACTTGTGCGGTCCGGAGCTTCGAGGTAGAGGTCAAACAAGGCAATATGTGTTGAATACCGTAGAGGCGATCATCCATGAAACAGCTTAAAAACACGCTCTACCTGAGCTATGACGAAGGGCAAATCTCATGCAGCGGACGAGCGCTGGTAATTCGCGCGAAAGATCAGGCGCCCCAGCAGTTTCCTGTCCATATTTTGGAGCAAATTGTCTGTTTCGGATCAGTCATGCTCACTCCCGACGCGATGAACCTGTGTCTTGCTAACAACGTCACGATCAACTATCTATCGGTATATGGGCGCTTTCGGGGACGAATCAGCGGACCAGTCAGAGGCAACGTCCTGCTCCGACGGATGCAGTTTCGGCGTGCCGATGACCCGGTTCAAACGGCTGAACTGGCAACTGCTTTCCTACTGAGCAAAATATCCAACGCCCGGACCGTCCTGCTTCGCCATGCTCGAGAAAGAGAAACAAATGTATTTGATGAAGCTGTCAGGGACATGGCTGGGCTGCTTGTCAAGCTCAAGGGTTTCACAATAACCGACCTCAATGAGCTGAGAGGCCTCGAAGGCGACGCGGCCAACATCTATTTTCGCTGTTTCGACTCTATGATTTTAAAGAACCGGGAGACCTTTTCATTTCACGGCCGTTCTCGACGGCCGCCGTCGGATCCCATCAACGCGCTTCTGTCGCTGGGGTACTCGCTGCTCGCCGCGGAAATAACCGGCGTATTGGAAAGCGTCGGACTTGACCCTTCTGTGGGATTCCTTCATAAAGACCGCCCCGGACGTCCCAGCTTAGCGCTTGACTTGATGGAAGAATTTCGCGCCGTCGTCGTCGATCGGTTTGTCCTCGCGTTAGTAAACCGCGAACAGCTTCAGGCAAACGATTTTGAGACGGACGAAGCTGGCGGAGTTGCCTTAACAGAAAAAGCGCGCAAGGAAATTTTTCTTAACGAGTGGGAAAATCGAAAGAGGACGGAAATAATTCACCCAGTTTTAGGCGAAAAAATATCCTTCGGCTTGCTGCCTCACGTTCAGGCGATGTTGTTGGCGCGATTCCTGCGCGGGGACCTTGATTTTTACCCGCCGTTTTTCCTGAAGTAGGAGCGCGGCCATGCTCGTATTGATTACCTATGACGTCAACGTGTGCGGAGAAGGAGGAACGCGTCGGCTGAACCACGTTGCAAAACTTTGCGAAAGCTGGGGCCAGCGCGTGCAATTCTCGGTCTTTGAATGCCTGCTCGAACCAGCTCAGTGGGTTCAGCTCAGAAGGGATCTGCTCAATGAAATTGACATGGAACACGACAGCCTAAGGTTTTACATGCTGGGAGCCAACTGGCAGAGACGGGTAGAAGTTATCGGGGCAAAAAAGAGCTACAACCCGCAGGGAAACCTGATTTTATAGCGCGAACCCTAAGCGGTCAGATCGCCGCGGGAGAATAAAATGCCCGCAGGACTGGCGGTTCTAGGGAGAGTGAAGGGATAAAGAGAAAACAGGGCCGCGCTGTCCTGTCTGCCTGCAAACACAAGCAAAAGACCTCCCCGCAGAATGCCAAAAAGGGCAAAAGAAAAGACGGTCGCGGAAAAGAGGCCGGGAAGTAAGCAACGAAGAGGAACGAAGAAATGCGTGTCGCGCCCTACACGGGCGCGCGAATTGAAACCTGTTTCTCCGGTTGGTCGAGATGACAGAGATACGTCGCGCCCTACACGGGCGCGCGAATTGAAACAGGGCGCACTTACGGACAGGCAGAGCCTGTCCTAGTCGCGCCCTACACGGGCGCGCGAATTGAAACCTGGCTACGCTGACAAAATTAACGGAGCCACCGGGTCGCGCCCTACACGGGCGCGCGAATTGAAACGTTGAAACCAAAGTCAACCCCGAAAGAAGGGTCAGTCGCGCCCTACACGGGCGCGCGAATTGAAACTGTCCTTTTTACCCCCGTCCTGGCAAAAAACAGGGTCGCGCCCTACACGGGCGCGCGAATTGAAACACGTACTCGGTTGACCGTTTCTTTGCTCGGCGACGTCGCGCCCTACACGGGCGCGCGAATTGAAACCCCCCCTTGGCAAGCTAGCGGAATGTCTGTGTAGGTCGCGCCCTACACGGGCGCGCGAATTGAAACTTCGTCTGGCTCATGCAACGGGCTTATAAATCCTGTCGCGCCCTACACGGGCGCGCGAATTGAAACATCTTGGGCGACAGGCGCGCGGCGATTTGCATATGTCGCGCCCTACACGGGCGCGCGAATTGAAACTAAAGAGGCTCAAAGCGGCTTAAATTTGTCGGGAGTCGCGCCCTACACGGGCGCGCGAATTGAAACCGTGTCCCGTCCGGCATGACGTCTCTGTCGTGCGTCGCGCCCTACACGGGCGCGCGAATTGAAACCTCGTCCGACCTGCCCTTTTTGCGTCCGCTCTTGGTCGCGCCCTACACGGGCGCGCGAATTGAAACTCGCGCACGATAGGACAGGCTCTGCCTGTCCGTAGTCGCGCCCTACACGGGCGCGCGAATTGAAACCCACCGATAGATGCTTTGCGTTGTCCGACCAATGTCGCGCCCTACACGGGCGCGCGAATTGAAACTTTTACTTTACTTTTACTAGGAGCAGAACCTCGAGTCGCGCCCTACACGGGCGCGCGAATTGAAACATGATTCACCAAGGGAGCTTTGCAAGCATTATACGTCGCGCCCTACACGGGCGCGCGAATTGAAACGTCGTCGCGTCCGACGCCGGGCACAAATAGCTTTTGTCGCGCCCTACACGGGCGCGCGAATTGAAACCTTTTGACGCAACCAGCGGGCGTGAAGCGTACAAGTCGCGCCCTACACGGGCGCGCGAATTGAAACTCTTTGGTCTGACCGGTCATTTTGTCTTTGTATCGTCGCGCCCTACACGGGCGCGCGAATTGAAACAATTTTTGTGGTGAGGGCCGGGAATCCGGCCCCCGTCGCGCCCTACACGGGCGCGCGAATTGAAACTTGTTTTCTTGGCGACGTTTTCGCCCGGTGTAAAGTCGCGCCCTACACGGGCGCGCGAATTGAAACCCGTCTTTCCCGATTCGTCGGTTCGCAATCAGGATGTCGCGCCCTACACGGGCGCGCGAATTGAAACTTGAGCGACTGCCGTCGCCTTTGCGACTTCCATCGTCGCGCCCTACACGGGCGCGCGAATTGAAACGTCAAGTGTCGCGAAGGCCGATAAATACTGACTTGTCGCGCCCTACACGGGCGCGCGAATTGAAACACCTCCAAAGAGATATAGAACAGGCCCTCGCCGAGTCGCGCCCTACACGGGCGCGCGAATTGAAACACTGCAACGCTGACAGCGCAAACAAACTCAAGACGTCGCGCCCTACACGGGCGCGCGAATTGAAACTTCGTCTATGCCCCTGAGCGTCGCAAGGATATGGGGTCGCGCCCTACACGGGCGCGCGAATTGAAACCATCCAAGAAGAAATCCCCGCAAAAGAGCTTGTTGTCGCGCCCTACACGGGCGCGCGAATTGAAACTGTATCTGAAAGACGCGATGACAGATTGCAAAATGTCGCGCCCTACACGGGCGCGCGAATTGAAACCACGTCTGGTATGATTATGTTACCGGCGTGGCTTGTCGCGCCCTACACGGGCGCGCGAATTGAAACATTTTTGCCCTGGTTTCATCGTCAACTTTAGGCAGTCGCGCCCTACACGGGCGCGCGAATTGAAACCTCCTCTGTCTTCGTCTTTGCTTGGCGCGACAAGTCGCGCCCTACACGGGCGCGCGAATTGAAACAGCCTCTATTTCCGCTGGGGTACCTCGCAAAAAATGTCGCGCCCTACACGGGCGCGCGAATTGAAACTTCATCTCGCTTTTTTGACTCCAAAAGCTCTTCTGTCGCGCCCTACACGGGCGCGCGAATTGAAACCTCGTAATACGTAATTATACTCACGACCCGTTTTTGTCCCCACGGCGTTATGTGTTCGGACTATCTAAGGTCTTTTCGGCTTTCGCCCCGTGTTACTCCGGATATAGGTTTCGGCCCAAAGCCGCGGGATTAGCCACAGCGGGCGGGAGCCGGTGCGAACTGCGCGGACACCTGGCACTTGTCCTCTCTCTATCTTTTTGCGGACGCCCCAGACGGATAGGCCGGTAATGCTGGCCGCGTCTGAAACGCTGATGTAGTCATCGTCCATGTGATCGCTCCTTTGATGTGCCGCCTTACATCAACGCGCTGTAAGGCGTCGCGCCCTACACGGGCGCGCGAATTGAAACCTCGTAATACGTAATTATACTCACGACCCGTTTTGTCGCGCCCTACACGGGCGCGCGAATTGAAACAGTTCTACAAAGCGTTTCGCGGCCAGCGTTGCGCGTCGCGCCCTACACGGGCGCGCGAATTGAAACATGCCCTTTTTGCCTTCAAATCGTAAGAGGACATGTCGCGCCCTACACGGGCGCGCGAATTGAAACATCTTGATGGTATAACTCAGTATACCATCTTTCGGTCGCGCCCTACACGGGCGCGCGAATTGAAACTGGTCTGTGAGCGTTAAGACTTGCTGTTGTCTATGTCGCGCCCTACACGGGCGCGCGAATTGAAACCATAATCCGAGCCACATTACAGAGTACTTTGACCGTCGCGCCCTACACGGGCGCGCGAATTGAAACTACAAAACAGCGGTTACTAGCTCGGCGAAACGTCGGTCGCGCCCTACACGGGCGCGCGAATTGAAACTCCTCTGCTTGACGCGACAAGAAATATGTAAAAGGTCGCGCCCTACACGGGCGCGCGAATTGAAACTTAGGGGAGCTGTTTTTTTGCATTTTTGCGTGGCGTCGCGCCCTACACGGGCGCGCGAATTGAAACAGTTTAACCTCCGCGCAAGTGGAGATGTCCCGTGTCGCGCCCTACACGGGCGCGCGAATTGAAACGAGCGTCGGGACTAATAGCGTCGGTATCCAGTTGGTCGCGCCCTACACGGGCGCGCGAATTGAAACTTTGCTGGGTCGGAACGGCTGAGGAGCGGCGTCAAGTCGCGCCCTACACGGGCGCGCGAATTGAAACACATCGGCCAACGTCGCTGTGGAGACGCCTGACAGTCGCGCCCTACACGGGCGCGCGAATTGAAACACAGCGCGAGAAGGTATCAATTGCGGGGCAAGCAGTCGCGCCCTACACGGGCGCGCGAATTGAAACAGTCGTTGTCGCATAGATACGATTATCGGCTAAGGGTCGCGCCCTACACGGGCGCGCGAATTGAAACCTAGGCGGACGTATTTACGCTATGGTGGCCCTAGGACGTGTCTGAATTGAAACGATTCATCAAAATTTACGTTGTGCTGTCACTGGCATACAAAGAGAAGAGCCCGGGAAGCATTTGCTTCCCGGGCTCTTCGTTTTTCTTTGATTAGCTACTTGATGACGAGTTTGTCCGCTTTGCCCAGATACCCGATGCCGGGGTTGGCAGGGGATTCGACGGACAGAGGCGGAATGATGAACGTTCCGCGGAAGACTGCCCGGCAGGGGAAGTTCCATCCAAATTCGCCTGTTGCGTTGACGGCGTTCAGGATGACCCGATCAAGCCGTTTGTCAATTCGCAGCGATCCAACGTTCCCCGTTGTTCCTTCGCCCGCCTCGGTCAGTTCAAGTCCGGCGGGAAGGAGCACGCTGGTCCTCAGGTTCGCGCTGTTGCTGTTCGCTTTGACGGTCACGCGGAGAATGACTTCCTGTCCGAGTTTGACGTCTTGGGCGTTGATCTTCTCCCCGTTTTTGTCCGTCAGGGTCAGAGAAGCTTTAATTCCCTTGGCGAACGGAGCAGGCTGGTTCAAGGGTACGCCATGGACCGACCAGCTGTACCAGAGCGTCCCACCTTGGGCCTTGACGGTCAGGGGGCCGTCCACCGGTCCGGTCCAAGTGACCGGTGAGCCGTTAAAGGTTGCCAGCTCTTTGCCGGTTGAGTCAACGAGCGTTCCGGATGAGGCGGATTCACCGGCGTGTTCCGCAAACGAGGACAGCGCGGCGATCAGCAGGCCGCTGGTCGAGCTGTCAATCCAATACAGCGAGTCTTTTGCCAGAGCGGCGGCGATTGCTTCGGCGTCGTTGCGGGCGTCAGCTCCGCCGGGGGCGATGGCTTCGTGAGCGATCAGCCGAAGGGCTAGGCTCTGAAGCGCAGGCGACCAGCTTTTGTTCGGCTTGTCGACCAGCGAAGGCGCCTTGCCTCCCAAAATGGTTTCGGCTTTGCTCCGGTCGCCGGCCACTGCCCATGCTGCCGACAGGAGAGCTGAGCCATCAGCCGGCAGGGTCTTCTGGTCAATCAGCCAGTTCATCCAACCGAGCGGCGCGTCGCCGCACAGGGCAAGAGCGTAGCAAGCGTAGGCGCGGCCAACGAGGTCAAGCTTTTGAGCCGCGTTGTCTGCCGGAACTTCGTCCGACAGGCTCTGACGAAGGTACCGGGTGCCTTGGGAGATCATGCTCTCGTCGACAGGTACGCCGTGTTCTTTCATGGCGGAAAGCAGGTGGAGGACTTGGGCGGTGGTGTAGATGTCGCCGGAATCATCGCCGCGCCAGTAGCTCCAAGAGCCGTCGTAGTTCTGAAGCGCCTTGAGGAACGTGATCGACGTGTAGAGTTTCCGTGCCAACTCTTCTTCGTTAGTCAGGCTTTCGTCGCCAAGGGCCTGGGGCAGTCCGATGCTGATCCAGCCGAGGGCGATGACTTGCTGAATCCGGGATCCCCAGCCGTCGGTAGCTTCAAGGAGCTTGGTTACGTCAGAGACGGGGCTCCCGCACAGGGTGACGGAAGCGGTGCCGGTTCCGGGGAACCACTCCTGAGGCATCGAGATGTTCGATTCTCCGTCGGTCTTCCCGCCGCCCGAGAGGACGACGTGCGGCCACGCGGGACGCAGCATCGAGGAGACGGTCTGAGAGGCCGACAGGTCGCCCTGGCTGAGTTGAACGGTCAGCTTGGCCGTGCCGGACGACTTCTGCGCGGTGAGTGCAGGCAACTGGACGGTAGCCTGTCCCTTGACGACCTTAACGGTTTGGGCAGGATCGCCGGACGCGTCGAGCAGGGCTTCCGGCTTGACGGTCAGCTGCACAGGGCCGTCTTCCTTGGCGAAGATCTGGTCGGAGATGGTGAACTGGTCCCCAGCGGCGAGGTATCGGGGCAGGGAAACGCTGTTCATCAGAGGACGGGCGACGTTGATCCGTTCGGTCTGACGTCCGACGCCGTCCAAGGCGGCGACGAAGGCTTCAAGTCTGACGCTGCCTTGGAATTCGGGGATGTCAAGCTGAACGTCCGCTTTGCCGTCCTTCATTGGCAGGTCAACTTCCCAGATCGACGTGGGCACGTAGTCTTCAGCTTTGATGGGCGAGTAGACGTCGCCTTCGCACATGGCCATTCGGCAGGATTCTGCATCGCCGCCCGCAGGATGAAGGGCCGGCACGCCCAAGTCGAGTTTGCTCATCAGCTGGTCGTACGTGTCGCAGGTGGAGCCGTCCAGCCGACGCAGCCGGGTGAACCACTTCCAAGGATCTGAGTTGTCGGTGTTGGACATTCCCAAGATGCCCCGGTCAACCAGCGCAATTGTGACGGTCCCGTTGACTGGCTTGCCGTCGGCGCTCTGAGCTTCGATGACGGCGTTGAACGATCCGGGTTCGGTCTCTTCGGGGGCGTTAACTGTGACTTTGAGCAGGGAACTGGTCAAGTCTTTCTTAATTGCGATCGCTCCGAGGGCTCGGTAGGGGCGCTTGCTTCCTTCCGGACGAACGAGAGAGGCGACGCACCAGCCGTTGGGAATTAACCCGTCGGTGGGAACGTCGACGGTCGTCTGAGTGTCGGCCATGTCGAGCGATTTGATAAACAGCGGCTTGTCGGTGCCGGAGCAGAGGATCAGCCGTCCGGCAAAGGGACTCTTGACGGTCAGATGAGCCGATTCGCCGTCCTTGTAGCTTTCCTTGTCGGTTGACAAGGTGAGGTTCTCCGGGCCAGTGAGGGCCGCCGGCTGGGCGCCTTTCCACGCGCAAAGGCGGATCGTCGTTCGGCTTTTGCCACAGGAGAATTCAAGCTGCCATTCGCCCTCGTCGTCGGGGGTGTAGTTGATGGAGCCTTTGCCGTCGACCGATACGGAGGTCGCTTCGGTCTCAACGAGGTTTTCCTGCCACACGCAGCGGCTTCTGCCGTCTTCTGTGACCATGACCCACTCGGAGTCAACGCGCGAGACCTTGACGTCCACTTTGCCTGATGCGGGCTCGCCCTGAGCGTCAACGAGAGCCAGAGGAATGTCGACCGCTACGCCGGGACGAAGATCCGATTCTGGGACAAGCACGCCAACCATGTATTTGTCAGGAAGCAGCGGGACGGATAAGGTTTTGCCGGACCAGCGCCCGCCTTTTTCCTGAACGGACAGGATGAGGTTCAGCTTCATAGGAGCGGCTTCGGGCGACGAGAACGGGGGATCTTCAGGCCACGTCCAAGATCCCTTCCCGTCTTCGTCAAGCGTGTCCTCGGCGAGCCTGTCGGCTTCCGAGGCGATCTTGCGGTAGTTCCACGGTCCGAAGTGATATCCCGGGAGCTGAGGAACGGTCCATTCCATCGGCACGGCGCGGTAGCTCAGCTCCCATTGAAGGTCGGAGCCCGGGGCGCCGAACAGGTAGTCGGACTGGAAGTTGATCGGGGTCTCTTCTCCGGCGACGAGAATGTCGGGAGCGTCAACGAACTTGACCTCAATCTGGGGCGGCCGGAACTCTTCTACTTGGATGGTGCGAACGGTGATGGGCGATTTCGCGCCCGGCGTCTCGAGAACGAGCGAGTACTGTCCCGAGGCCATCGCGTCGGGCAGAGCCGTCTCAAGGGAGGCCGTCCCAAGCTTCGACAGGGTGAACGAGCCGCTGCTCAGTTCGCCGTTAGGGCCCTTCAGGCTCCAGCGAAGCGGGACTTCGGGGACGGGCAGGGCCTGAGCGTTTCTGACAAGGGCCTGGGCCTGCAGCGTCTCGCCCGGCTGCCAGATGTTGCGGGGCAGGATCCAAGTGCCGTCCAGGCTGTCGGTCCATGGAACGCCGTCGGTGTTTATGCCCCGGTCGCTGAGCAGGTCGCCGTCCAAGGGAACGAGCGTGACGTCGTCGTCCTTCTGCAGGACGGCGAGCGACGGCTGGGTATCGTTCGTCCAAGGTTCTTCTGGGACGATGGTGACGAGGCCGTCAGCGTCGGTCGTGCCGGTGCCGACGATCAAGTTTTTGCTCGAGTACACGGTAACCGTTCCGTTCGCCACCGGTTTGGTGTCGGAAATGTGGCTGGCCCACAGGTGGAGTCCCTGACGGTACACTCGGGCGGAAAGGGTCATGTCGCTGATGCACACGAGCTGCCAGACGGTGGAGGAGTAGCTGTCCTCGTCGTTGTTTTCTGCTTTGAGCAGGTACAACCCGTGCGGGTTTTCGTCGAACCATTTCAGGTTCACGGCTCGCGTGACGGGTTTGTTCAGTTCGCCGTTGGTGGAGAACGTTTTGGTGGTCAAAAGCTTGGCCCACTGAACGGCGTCAGAGATGCCCCAGTCGCCTGACCGGGCGGACTGAATGCTGGACAGGACCAGAGGAAGGTTTCTGTCATAAACGCGGTAAGCGGAAATGCTCACGTCTTGAACGTTCGTCGTCTGGATTGGAATACGGGGCTCCTGAGATGGCGAGAGGAAAATGCCCGTGCCGGTGAACTCAATATCTGCGGACAGATCAGGGAAGACAAACGATTTAACGTAGTCCTGCGTCAGGCCTGATTCGCCCCCAAGACCTTTTTTCAGCGTCACGGTGAATCTTGAGCGGGGGACAAACGAGTCGCTTTCCACGTAGAGATAGCCGTACGAGTTGGAAACTCGGAACGGGACGTTCGGCTTAACTTTGATAAAGTTCTTAATGCCGTCGACGTCCACGCGCGTTGTCAGGGAGAAGACGATTCTTCCGCTGTTGGTGTAGGAGTTGTCAATTTCCAGTTGTCTGGTGATTTTGACGTTGTACTCCTCGGTATTGGCCAGTCCAAGGCTGCCGGAGTCCGGCCGGAGACCGGCGGCAAGCGAACAGGTTAAGGCGCTTGCGTCGTCAACGGACTGAGTCGTGACGATCAGATTTTTCTGAGGCTGCTTCGTATCGACGGTGTAGGAAATTTGATTTCCTTCTGAATCCTTAATGGACAAAAAACCGTACAGCCGCTGGGGTGAAATCGGCGCCGAAAAGACGAATTCCAGCGTGCACCGGTTGTCTGATATGCCGATTTGGCTGACTTTTTCGAGTTTTAAAGCCGGAGTGTTGAAAGAAAAGTTCTGCTGGCCGGCGAGAAGCTGTCCCTTGGCGTCCTTAATGCCGCCGGGACCGAAGTCGGCGAAAAACTCGGTTGCTGCTGGGAACTCGGTTTGAGGCGTGAACTGCAGTTTGTTGACGTCCTTCCAGACAGCGTAGCCGTCCACCGTCGGACGAATCCGAAGCGGCGAGGCCATCAGCGGGAACTTCTTCCCGACAGCTAAAGGTGCCACCATTGGATCGGAAAAGACGACGGTGATGGGACGTTTCGGATCGGTGAGTTCTCCCTGAGGGGAGAACGACTTGACCGTCGTCGCGGCCCACCCGACGGCGCCGGCGAGCGTGACTGTCGCCAAGGCTGCCGAGATGGTGTGAATGAATCTGGAGCGTTGAGCCATAATGGACCTCCTTTGTTGATCGATAGGCGCAAAACTTGCTAGGCGCTCAGCTAAAAAAATATTGCAAGCGGCGTGAAACTCGCCGCTAAAGCCGCCAAGGCACAGGCAAAAAGCATGACTTGCGGGTACGAGCGGATAAAGGCGCTTTTCCACCACAGACAGGCCGCGAGCAGCGTCAGCGGCCACAGAACCGGCCGGCCGGCTACCGGACGGGCGATGCTCCACAACGAGGCTACCAGCATGGCCGCGACGACAGGTCTCATAGCCATGCGGACTCGGTCGACCCACAGGGCCGCTTTTCCGGACGCGGTCCGAATGACCCACATGAGGGCTCCGACGACGAGGAGCGGAGCGGCCACGACGCCGGCGGAGCAGGCTATCGAGCCCCACATGCCGCCGAACCGCCAGCCGAGCATGGTCGCCGCGTTGAGGACGATCGGGCCGGGGGTCATCTGGGCCAACGCGGTCACCTCGGCGAACGCGCCGGCGGTCATCCAGCCGTTTTCCAGGACGAACGTCTGGTAGAGAAATGGCAGCGACGCCAGCCCGCCGCCGTAGGTCAGCAGGCCGATGCGGGCGAAGATAAAAAAGAGCCGGATCATTTCTGCGCCCTCCGACGATCCCACTCGTGAAGGACGAGGCTGAGAACCGTTCCTCCGAACAGCGCGTGAATCGGCGGCAGCCCCGCGATCATGGCGGCAGACAGCCCGACGCAGACGAACCAGTTGATTTTCGACCGGGCGACGCTCTTTTTCAGGATGTCAAAAACGATTGACCCCATGAGAATGACGAGTCCGGCCGCCGCGCCGCCGAAAAACGCCGACGTGTGTCCCATTCCCATGTGGGTGAGCAGCCAGCTGGCCAGTACGAGAATGGTGATAAACGGCGGGAGCGCCATGCCGATCACAGCGGCTGCGGCTCCCGCCGCGCCAGCCAGTTCCCAGCCGACCTGAAACGACATGCTGTTGGCCATAGGGCCGGGAGACGAGAGGGACAGGGTGATCATGTCGGTGAGTTTCTCGTCGCTGATTAGCCCCTGGCGGAGCATTTCCTGCTTGATGACGCCGATCATCACGGCGCCGCCGCCGAGGGTTGTGGCGCTGATGCGGAAAATTGTGCGGAAAATTCCCCACGGGCTCAGGGAATTTGTCCGGTCAGATAGTACGTTGCTGGGCATACCGTAACCCCTTTCGTGCCGCAAGCTGCTGGCATACGCCAAATATTCGTCAGTCAGCTCGTTATCTTTCATTATAATACAGATATAATAGGACAAAAGCGAACGTACGGGTGGTTTTACAGCTCAGACCGAAGGAAAGGAGAGTGGGGACGATGTGGGGGGATACCATCGCTGCGATTGCGACGCCATGGGGAGACGGCGGCGTTGCCATCGTTCGCCTGTCGGGGCCTGATTCATGGAGGATTGCCCATGCCCGAGTCATTCTGCCATGCGGGGAAATGACGCCTCGGTACGCTCACAACGGCCAGCTGACCGACGAGTGGGGACAGACGATTGATCACGTGCTGGTCTTGCCCTTCAAGGCCCCTCGAAGCTATACCGGCGAGGACGTGGTTGAAATTCACTGCCACGGCGGCAGCCTCCTTGCCCAGCGGTGTCTGGAGCTGGTCATTTCCGCCGGAGCCAGACAAGCCCTGCCGGGCGAGTTTACCCGCCGGGCGTTTGAAAACGGCCGGCTTGACTTGAGCCAAGCTGAAGCGGTCGCCGCGCTGATTCACGCCCGCAGCAACGAGGCCCTCCGGGCGGCGAACCGAACCCTGTCGGGCGAACTGACCGAACAGGTGAAGGACCTGCGGGACGGCTTGATCTCGCTCGCCGCAGAGGTCGAAGTTGGCCTCGACTTTCCCGATGAGGACGTCCCGCTGGTCGATGACGGGACGCTGGCCGAGCGGATGGAAGTGCTTCGGTCCCTGCTGGCCGATTTAAAGGACCGCTGTGCGTCCGGCGTGATTCTGCGCGAAGGCGTCAGGGTCGCGCTGGTCGGCCGTCCGAACGCCGGCAAGTCGTCGCTGCTCAACGCGCTTCTTAAGGAGTCCCGATCAATCGTCACGTCCGTGCCGGGGACAACCCGGGACATCGTCGAAGCTGTCCTGACGTATCGGGGCGTCCCGCTGCGGCTGGTTGACACCGCCGGCATGGGAGAGCCGAGCCATGACGAGGTGGAGCTTCTCGGCGTCGAGCGGGCGAAAAAGGCCATGAAGAGCGCGGACGTTCGCGTCTGGATTATCGACGGATCCAGGCCGGCTGACGACCTTGACATGAAGCTGATCGCCGACGCCGCGGCCGGTTCCCACGTGCTCGTCATTTCTAAATCCGACTTGGAGCGGAAGTTCGACGAGAAGGAGCTGGCCGAGCAGTTTCCCGACAGTCCGCTAGTCGTCCTGTCGGCGAAAAAAGGCGCGGGGCTCGACGAGCTCAAAGAGGCGATCGTGTCGCTGGCCTACGGCAATAAGTCGGTAGACGACAGCTTAAACGCCAGCGTTCGCCAGGTCGGCGAGCTGAAGGCCGCGTCGGAGAGCCTAGAGGACGGTCGATTGGCGCTTGAGTCCGGGCTGGGACAAGGGGCGGTCGCCTCCTGTCTGGCCGACGCGAAGCGCGCGTTGGACCGCCTGTTAGGGCTGGAAAACGACCAATCCCTGCTGGATGAGATCTTCAGCCGATTCTGTGTCGGCAAGTGACCGGCCGGAAATCTGAAACATCATGTTATAATGTTAGAAGACAGAAAAAAGGTGAGGTGGTCTCTCTTGGAGAAGAAGGCTCGTACCAGCTACCCGATTAACGACCTCATCGCCAGACGTTGGAGTCCCCGAGCGTTTGATCCGACGAAAGCGCCGGGCAAGGAGTTTATCCTTTCGCTCCTTGAGGCGAGCCGTTGGGCTCCGTCGGCTTATAACGCCCAGCCGTGGCGGTTCATCGTGGCGTCTCGGGCGCACCCTGATGAGTTCCAGCGGCTGTTGGACTGTCTCGTCCCGCAGAACGCCGCTTGGGCGAAGGACGCCAGCCTGCTGTTGGTTGCTCTGGCGGACACGGTGTTTGAGCATAACGGCAAGCCAAACCCGACGGCCCAGTTTGACTTGGGGCTCGCGGTTCAGAACCTCCTGCTGGAGACGACGTCGAAGGGCATGTTTGGGCACGTCATGTCCGGCTTTGATCATCAGCGGGTCATCGACACCTTCAAGGTGCCTGAGACCGTCATCCCGGTGGCCATGATCGCGCTGGGCTTCCCCGGCAAGGTGGACGCCCTGCCGAAGGAGCTTCAGGAAGCCGAAGCGTCCCTTCGGGAGCGCAAGCAGGTGTACGAGTTTACCTGCCGGAATACCTGGGGAGACAACCGGGGCATCTGAATAAACAGCGTCGGGCCGGCGGCACATTTCGGTGGCCCGTATCACGAGGGTTTTCGGCAGGACATGCCGGAAACCCTCGCGTCGTTTCAAGGCGCGCTTCGAGGGGACACGGTTATCCCGTCATGATAAAATAAAACGATACATTCAGCTGCTCGGACGAAAAGAAGGTGATCGGCGTGAAAAGCTACGGAATTGGCTTAGGGCTGACCGCTGTTTTGGCGGCGATTTTCGCGGTTCAGAACCCGGACATGATCTCGGTTCGGTGGCTGGCGTGGGAATTTGCCCTGCCGCAGGGGCTGTGGGAGGTCCTCATGTTTGGCCTCGGTGTCCTGCTGATGGGCGTTTTCGCCGTTGTCGCCGGTTGGGAAAATAGATATCGGGTCGCCCGGGAGCTCTCTCGGAGCAAGCTGCGGATCGCCGCCCTCGAGAAGGAGCGGGAAGCCCTGCTCTCGGCGGCTCAGGCGGCCGGGACGACCGAAGAAGAGATCAACTTCATCGAAGGCGGCCTGAAGGTTTAACTGGGACAAAGACTTTCGCTTAAACTGGCAGCAGACGTGCCGAAATAGAAAAGGGGAAAATCATTGATCGCCACCTGTACGATTGAAGAATTAGACCTGTTCAGACCCGAGCCGGGCGGGGAAACCCGAGCCCGCGGGCTCGGGTGTTCGCCCCTCTGCGTGGCGGTCCTTGAGAGCCGGGGCGTGGCGGCAGATCAGATCCCGCAGTTTTTACGCCAACAGCCGTTGGTGGATCAGCTGGGCTCGCTCAACTTGGGATCCGGCGCGGCTCGGGCGGCGTCAAAGTGGTCCGACGCCCTTCGCGGCAAGTCGGTGCTGGTATACGGCGACTACGACGTGGACGGCGTGTCGTCAACCGTCTTGGCCATGGCTCTGGCTCAGATGAGCGGCGCGGCTCGGACGTACTACTACATTCCCCGCCGGTCAACTGAAGGCTACGGCCTTCACTGCGAGGGCATCCGCATGGCGGCGCAGTCCGGAATCCAGACGGTGATCGTGACCGACTGCGGTTCCCGCGACCGCAGCGAGGTCGCTCTTGCCAAGGAATCCGGGATGGACGTGCTGATATTCGACCACCATCTGGTGGACGGAGAGCTCGCCGAGGCAGACGCGCTCGTGAACCCCCAGATTGACGGCGACGGAGAGGCTCGGACGCTTTGCGCAACCGGCGTTTTATGGTGTTGGGCCGCCCAATCCGGGCTGTTTCCGAAAGAATCGCTGCTCGAACTGGTTCAGCTGGCCGGTCTGGCAACCATCGCCGACTGCATGCCGTTGGAATTTCTTAACCGAGAGCTGATCCGTCAGGGGCTCGATTCAATGCGCCGCCGCCCGTTTGGAGGTCTCGGGCGGCTCATCTCGGCGCTGCGGCTCGAGGGAGCGTCGCTGGACGAGCGGGATCTGGCCATGAGGCTGATTCCCAGCCTAAACGCCGCCGGGCGTCTCGGCGCGGCTGATTTGGCGGTCAACGTGGTCGCCCAACTGGGCGACGCGGAACAGAACGTCGACAGCCTCATGAAGGTCAACCAGCGCCGCCGGGACCTGTCGAGCCAGATAGCCGACAGCCTGTCAAAACAGCTGGATACCGACTGTTCGACGCAGGTCTTCTTCAACCCGTCGTGGCCTGTAGGCATCTTAAGCGGCATCGCCAGCCGGCTCTGTCACGAACGGCGGCAGGGGTTTGCCCTAGCGGCGTCGACGCAGCGGGGCGTCAGGGGCACGCTGCGCGTGCCCGAAGGGGCTAACGCGGTCGAGTTGTTAAAACAGCTTTCCGATAAGTTGGACGATTGGGGCGGCCATCAGTACGCGGCCGGTTTTTCCGTCTCAGCGGCCCAGTGGCCGAAAGTGGCCTTGGGGTTGAACAAACTGCTGTCTCAGGTCCAGCCGGTAGCCGAGCGGCACGAGGCCATCCTGTATGACCCGCTTCGCATCGAGATGGACGACTTGGGCGACTTGGCCAAACTCGGCCCGTTCGGGAACGGCAATCCGGCGCCGTCGTTTTTTGTGCCGAGCTGTGCCGACGAGGTGTATGAGCCTCTCGGCAAGGACGGGCGTCACCTGACGGTGAACTGTCGGGGGGCTCGGCTTCTGGCGTTCGGCGGCGCCCGACAGATTGACGACGCGCCGGGAATCGCCGGCTGGATTTACCAGCCGAGGATCAACGTCTGGCGGGGACGTCGGAACGTCCAGTTCGTGGTGGATAAGATCGTTTTGGGCCGCGGCGCCTGATCGGCCCAAAGACGGGAAGGGGGCGTGAGTGATGACGGTGACGCAGGAAACGACCGGAACACCAGTTCCTCAGGAGATGACCGCCGCGGGCAAAAGAGAGCTGAACAGCCTGCGGGACAGCTACATCGGGCGGCTGCCGGCCACTCAGAGCTCCGCCACCGTCACGTATGCTTGGCGGGAGCTGTGGTCGAAAATATCCCGCTACCTGAATCGGGACGAGCTGAAAGGCGTCGGCGAGGCGTTTGTCTTCGCCGCGGGGGCTCACGGCGAGCAGATGCGTATGGGCGGCGAGCCGTACATCATTCACCCCGTCTTTGCCGCGTCAATACTCGCCGACATGAAGCTGGACGTGGCTACGCTGCAGGCAGCCCTGCTTCACGACGTGCTGGAGGACACCGAGTGCACCGCTGAACAAATGCGGGAACGCTTCGGCGAAGTTGTCACCACGCTGGTCGACGGGGTAACCAAGCTCGGCAAGCTCCCGTTCAAGACGTTTGAGGATTATCAGGCGGAAAACCTTCGGAAGATGTTCCTGGTCATGGCCAAGGACATTCGGGTCGTGCTCATCAAGCTGGCCGACCGAACTCACAACATGCGCAGTCTCGGCGCGATGCGCCGGGACAAGCAGATAAGGACCGCCAAGGAAACTCTTGAGATCTACGCGCCACTGGCGCACCGTCTGGGTATTTACCAGATGAAGCGGACGCTTGAGGACCTGGCGTTCAAGTACTACGACCCCGAGATGTACTACGAGATCAAGAGCAAGGTTAAAAAGCGGCTTCCCGAGCGGGAAGCGGTCGTCGAGCAGGCGTTGGAGATCCTTCAGGCCCGGCTGGACGAGATGGGAATTAAGAATTCCATCAAGGGGCGGGCCAAGCACTTTTACAGCATTTACGAGAAGATGAACCGCAAGAAGCTCTCCATTGACCAGCTATACGACCTGCTGGCTCTGCGGGTCATCGTGGAGGACGTGGCGCAGTGCTACTCCGTCCTGGGCGTAGTTCATACCATTTGGAAGCCTATCCCAGGCCAGTTCGACGACTACATCGCCAACCCGAAGAACAACATGTATCAGTCGCTTCACACCACCGTTCTGGGGCCATCGGGCGAGCCTCTTGAGGTCCAGATTCGGACGTGGGCCATGCACTGGCGGGCTGAGTACGGCGTCGCCGCCCACTGGCGGTACAAAGAGGGCGACAGCCACGTCGATGACTTGGACAGCAAGCTGGAGTGGATTCGCCGGGCTTTGGAAGGCAGCGACGAGACCAACTCCGAAGAGTTCATGGAGCGGCTGAAGGACGACGTCCTCACCAGCGACGTGTTCGTTTTTACGCCGGAAGGGGACGTGAAAAATCTCCCCCGAGGCTCGACGGTCGTCGACTTCGCGTTCTCGGTTCACACTCAGGTAGGAGAGCAATACGTTGGGGCGATGGTCAACAACCGCATCGTGCCGGCCGACTACGAGCTTCACAACGGCGACATCGTCAAAATCATGACGTCGTCCAGCGCCAAGCCGTCCCGCGACTGGCTGCGGTTCGTCAAAAGCAGCAAGGCCAAGAGCAAAATTCGGGCGTACTTCAAACGGTTGGACAGCTTAGCCAGAGAAGACGACGTCTCGCGCGGCAAAGAGCTTCTGGAAAGGGAACTGCGGGCCCGGTTGGGAGACGCCTTCACGTCGCTGGAGGCCCTCTCGACGTCGATGAACCGGGTTGCCCGAGACCTAGGGCTGTCCAATTACGACGACCTGTACTTCGCTCTCGGCTCCGGAAAGCTGAACACATCTCAGACTGCCGGGCGAATTGCCGAGGCGGCCAATCACAGTGAGGCTGAAGAGCAGCCCTCGGCTACTGAGGGGCCTCACAAACTTCGCAACAAGTCGGACAGCGACATCGTTGTCGGGGGAACAGGGGGAATACAGATCTCCTTGGCCCAGTGTTGCTGTCCTGTGCCAGGGGACGATATCGTCGGGTTCGTGACGAAGATCCGCGGAATCATGGTTCACCGCTCGGACTGCGAGCGCATCGCCGATGTTGTTGACGAACGCCGGGTTCGGGTTGCTTGGGGTGACACGTCCCGAAAACAGTATCAGGCTCAGATCGTCATCGACGCTGTCGACCGGTCGGGGCTTTTCGCCGATGTAGCGCGGGTCTGCGCCAACAGCGAGGCGAACATCAACTCAGTCCGCGCCACTCAGATTGGCGTCGCCGCAGGGCACGCCAGAATGAAAATGGAAGTTATGGTCAGGGACGTGGAGCACCTTTACTCGCTCATCGCAAAACTTGGCGGGGTGCGGAACGTCATTGACGTGAAAAGGGGATAAATATGAGAGCTGTCGTTCAGAGGGTAAAAAGCTGTTCGGTCAGTTCAGAAGGAACCCTCTGCGGGCGCATTGGCCCGGGGCTGTGCGTCCTTCTGGGAGTTAAAGACGGCGATGGGCCGGAGGACGTCCAGTGGCTGGCCGATAAGGTAGCAGACCTTCGGATTTTTGAGGACGAGGACGGCAAAATGAACCGGTCCCTTCTTGATCTCGGCGGCCAGATGCTCGTCGTCTCGCAGTTCACGCTGTACGGCGACTGCCGAAAAGGGCGCCGTCCGTCTTTTGTCAAGGCTGCGCCGCCCGACGAGGCCGACAAACTGTACGAAGGGTTTGTGGCCCGCCTGAGGGGAAAGGGTATTCAGGTCGAAACCGGCGTGTTCAGGACGCACATGGTTGTAGCGATAGAAAACGACGGGCCGGTGACTTTAATAGTCGACTCGCCGTCAAAGGCTGAGGCGCCGGCTTAAACCGGTTCGGGACAAACGGCAATAAGAGATGCGCGAAGGAGAGAAAACAGCGGTGTTCGACTACAAGCGAATTCCTCTCGGCCCACTGTGGACGAATAGCTATACTTTTGACGACGGCAACGGGACGGCGTTTTGCGTTGACCCGGGCGGAGATCCGGCTGACGTGGTGGAGTTTTTGCAGAACCGACGGCTGAAGCTCGGCGCTATCCTGCTCACCCACGGGCATATGGACCACTGTTTGGGGGTAGCTGATCTGGTGGAGGCGACAGGGGCGCCAGTTTACATGGCCCGCGGCGACTTGAACATGACAAAGGACAACTGGGCCAATCTGGCGGTCGAGTTTGGCAGAGAAGTGCCGCCGTACGAGCCGTCCAAGCTCCTTGACGAGGGCGACACGTTCAGCGTGGGGCGCTTTTCCTTGACCGTGCTGCTCACGCCTGGCCACACGCCCGGCAGCTGCTGCTACATCGTCGAGAAGGACGGCGAAAAACTGCTGATCTCGGGCGACACCCTGTTCGCCCGAAGCATCGGCCGGTCGGACCTGCGGGGCGGCGACAGCGAGGCGCTCGCGAGGTCGTTGGCGCGGCTCAAAGAGCTGAAAGGGGACCTTCCTGTTTTGCCGGGGCACGGGCCGGAAACGAGCTTGGACAGAGAGCGCCAGCTCAACCCGTTTCTCCAGTGACGGCAGGAGGCGTGAAACTCAAGCAGCTTCCCCAGTCTTCTCGACCGCGGGAGCGGCTCTGCCGTCTCGGGGCGTCCGGCCTGTCCGACGTGGAGCTGCTGGCCGTGCTGCTTCGGACCGGAACGGCCGCTCAGGGAGTTCTTGAACTGGCCGGCTCGCTGCTGGCTGAGTTTGGAGGGCTTCGGGCAATGGCGCAGGCCAGCCCGTCGGAGCTCGTCCAGTCTATCGGCGGCATGGGCGAGGCCAAAGCGGCCGCTTTGTTGGCTGCTTTTGAGCTGGGACGTCGGTCGTCGAACGAACAGGAAGGCCTTCCCCCGCTGAAAGCGTGGCTCGCCGATTGGGCGTGCCAGCTGAGGCCGGAAGCCCGTGAGTTCGTGGTGGCCGGTTTCTTTGACGACCAAGACCGCCTGTTGGGAGACGAGAGGCTTTCTTACGGCGGCCCGGACGGCGCGGCCCTCGACATGCCGTACTTGCTTCGCCGGGCGGTTCGCCTTGACTGTAGGGGCGTGGCTCTGCTTCATAATCACCCGGACGGGGTGTCTGAGCCAAGCATGGAAGACCGGAAACTGACAGACTATTTAGCCTGCCGGTTGGAACTGTTAAACATTCGGTTTATAGGACATTTTCTCATCGTCGGTGGTCGTGTGAGCGTTGTATCAGGAAGCTCGCGGCGCGATGAGCGATAAGGAGGCGGCGTGACGTGGGTTTTCTGAAAAAGAGCATCGGCCAAGGAATAGGGATTGACCTAGGAACGTCGAATATCGTGGTGTATCAGAGCGACCAGGGGATCGTCTTCGACGAGCCGTCGGCGGTGGCCGTCCGCAAGATGCCTCAGGGCGGCAGGGAAATTATCGCCTACGGCCACGAGGCCAAGGCGATGGAAGGCAAGACGCCTCAGGGCGTTACGGTCATTCGGCCCCTTCGGGACGGCGTGATCGCCAACTACGACATGACCGAAGCGGTCCTCAAACACTATTTGAGCAAAATAACAAGCGAGAGCCGTTTTTCCCGCCCGCTGGTTGTCGTCTCGGTGCCGGCCAAGGTGACCGAGGTGGAGCGCCGGGCCGTCCTCGACGCGGCGATTGGCGCCGGGGCAAAAGAGTCGTACATCATCGACGAGCCGATCGCGGCCGCTTTGGGGGCCGGTCTGCCGATTGCCGCGCCGCAGGGCAACATGGTGCTTGATATCGGTGGCGGCACCAGTGAGGTGGCTGTCATTTCCTTGGACGGCATCGTGGTGACCAACTCGCTTCGCTCGGCCGGCAAGGAGATGGACGAGGCGATCGTGAGCATGTTCCGCCAGAAGCGGGCTCTGCTCATCGGCGAAGGAACGGCCGAGACGATTAAGGAGACGATTGGCTCCGCGGTGACCCTCGACGAAGAGCTGACGATGGAAGTGAAGGGCCGGGATTTGGCCGACGGGCTTCCAAAGGCCGAAATCGTCACGTCGCTGGAAATCAGAGAGGTCCTTCTGCCGCTCATCAGCCGGATAGAGGACATGGTCAAGGTGGCCTTGGAACAGACGCCGCCGGAGCTGGCTAAGGACATTGTCGATCACGGCATCGTGCTGGTCGGCGGCGCTTCCCAGCTGCGCGGCCTGCCGGAACGGCTGACTAAGTCGCTGAACGCGCCGGTATTTTTGGCGGAAAACGCGATTCACGCGGTCGCGCTGGGCATTGGCAGGGCGCTGGAAGACATGGACCGGATGAGACATCTGCTCACGACGGTTCAGAAGCGAAACCGCTAAGGACTTCGGCGTGATCTCCGGAGACAGAAGACGGGAAATGACCTGTGCCCTGAGCCTTGCGGCTGCAGGGCTTGTGTTGTTGTTTTCCCTCATTCGGACGCCGGAGTTGAAATTTGCCATGGCTTGGACGGCCAGAATGCTGGCGCCGGCCGAGTGGCCTGCTCGGATGATTTCTCGTGGCTTTCGGGCTGGATTCGAGTGGGCAGCGGATCGGCAGGAGCTTTTGGCGGCCATTGAGGATTTAAAGGCCAGGGAACGGCGTCTCTCCGCTGACTTGGCGCTGAGCAAAGAGCTGGACGTTCGGCAGGCCGTGAGCGACCGCGGCGAGTTTGTCATCGACTTTCGCGACCCTCAGGCGTGGTGGGACGAAGTCCGCCTCGACATGGCGGGACAACCCTCGCCGCAGAAAGGGAGCCCGGCGGTTAAGGACGCCGGACTGGTCGGGCTGGTGACGGATTCGGCGCAGGGGCGGACTTGGGTGCGGCTCATCACGAGCGCCGACTCGTACGTTCCTGTGGTCGCGGAAGAGGCCCGGGACGTCGGGGTGGCAGTCGGAGACGGAAACGGTCGAGTGTGGCTCCGCTACGTCGCCCCGTCAGTAACGCTTCAAAAGGGCGAGCGGATTGTCACGTCGATTGGCGCTGGCGGACTGATGCCCGGAGTGCTCGTTGGGGTTCTGACGGGAAACGTCGAGCGGCCCTCGCCTGACCTGATCGACTACGAGATCGCTCCGGCAGCGCCGCTGTCGCGCCTTCAAAGCCTCGGCTTTTTGGAGAAAGGGCAGAAATGACTCTGGTTCTTCTTGTTGGAACATGGTACCTGCAGGATCTGATACAGGTGCTCGTCGGAGCAGGCCTGCTCGCGCCTGAGCTGTTTTTTATGGCGCTGAACGGCGTTGGGACAAAGCGGTTCGACGTCCCTTGCGTTTGGTACCTGCTGCCGGCCCTTGGCGGTCTTCTGCTTGACTTTCGCTGGAGCGGGATGCCTGGGCTGACCGCTGCCGTTTTTGTGATGGCCCATTGGGCGTTTCGGCTGTTCTGGTTTGATCTGCCCCGGGACGGACGGACCGGCGGCGCGTTCGTCGTAAGCAACTGGGTTCTCATGTCGATAATCAGCTGTATTCGGCTCGTGCTGCTGCCGCGGTCTTTAGGGGCGCTGAACTGGCTGGCCGTGTACCTGTTTCAGATGGTTCTGACCGTTCCGGCCTTTTTGGCCGCGTGGTCGTACAGAACTTGGAACGATGAAGACCTCTAGATCTGAAATTCGTCCCCGGGTTGACTCCCGAGTGTTGGTGATCCGCTGGCTGATCGTCTGCAGTATCTTGTTTCTGGTAGGCGGGCTGTTCTTTTTTCAGATACGGAACGCGGATCGATACGTTCAGCTGGCGATGAACAACCGGCTTCGAGTCATCCGCATTCCTCGGGTACGGGGACAAATTTTCGACCGACAGGGCCGGCCTTTAGCCGTCAACGTGACGGTATTCGACGTGATGGCCTACCCGGTTGACCTGACCGAAGAGTCTAAGGCGCGGTTCCTCGAGGCGGTTAACCGTCAGGGGATCCCGCTTTCCTCAGAAGAGCTTTCCGCCGGGATCAGCCGGCGATTCTGGGCGCCCTACCGGGCCGTCGCGGTCGTCTCCGGCCTGACGATGACCCAAATGACGTCCCTGCTCAACGACCCGTCGTTTCCATCCGGATTTTTCCCGCTGCCTCGACAGAGGCGCGATTACCCGGCAGGGCCGCTGACGGCCCACGTTGTGGGGCAGGTTGGCGAGATTTCTGAAGGAGAGCTGGCCTCATCCGGCGGCGAGTACGCTGGCGGCGACGTGATCGGCAAGACCGGCGTGGAAAAATACTACGAGACTCTTCTGCGCGGGGATCCGGGAGAGAGGGCGCTTCAGGTTGACGCCCGCGGACGGCCGCGGGGCGATTTAGACAAAAAAGATCCTGTCAGGGGGGGAGATATCCACCTGACTATTGACTTGGCGATTCAGAAAAAGGCCGCGGCTTTAATGGGAGACTTCCGCGGCGCTGCGATTGCCTTGGACGTCAAAACTGGGGAAGTCTTGGCGATATACTCTTCGCCGTCATACGACCCGAACCCGTTGGCTTGGGGGATCTCTTCGGCCGAGTGGGGGCCTCTTCAGGAAGACCCGCGGCACCCGATGATCAACCGAGCCGTTTCGGCTCAGTACTCGCCCGGTTCCTGCTGGAAGGCGTTTACCGGGTATGCGGCGCTCGAGTGCGGCGCTGTGACGACGAAGACGCAAATAACCTGCACGGGCAGCTACAAGTTGAGCAACCAAACGTTTCGGTGCTGGCGCCGGTGGGGACACGGGCAGGAGGATATTATTCGCGCGCTGCGCGACTCCTGCGACGTGTTTTTCTACACCACGAGCCAGCTGGTGGGCATCGACCGGTATCTGTCGTTAGGCCGGCGTCTCGGGTTGGACGGCCCGCTGGGGATCGACCTGCCGGGGGAGAGCCGGGGCAATCTGGCCGGTCCGGAGTGGAAAAAAGGGAAAGGGCTGGGGGCGTGGTTCAAAGGTGACACAGTGAACTACTCTATCGGCCAAGGGTATCTGCTCCTGACGCCGCTCCAGATGGTCAACCTTTTTGCCACGATCGCCAACGGAGGAACCGTTATTCAGCCTCACGTGAATAAGGATTTAAAGCCTCTGCGCCGGGATCCTCACCTGAACGGGAACTGCCTGTCGATCATCAGAAAAGGGCTCAAGGCAGTCGTCGCTCCCGGCGGAACCGGGTGGCGCGCCGGGACGTGGGGCGTTTCGGTGGCTGGGAAGACCGGCACGGTTCAGAACTCCCACGGCGACGACCACGCGGTTTTTATCGGGTACGCTCCGGCTGACGCTCCTCGGTACGCGGTCATTTATTATTTGGAAGCGGGCAAGGGCGGCGGCAAGGAGGCTGCGCCGATGGTCGGACAGCTGTTGGCATTTTTGCTGGAACAGGACGAAGGGACGAAGGAAAATGACAGAGCAAAAAACTGACGTAATGCTCAGAGGGCGGGGCGCCATACTGCAGGTTTCGTTCCCGTCCGGACTGCCGACCGTATCGGACGTAGGCAAGAGCCTGAAAGACGCCGGCCAAACTGCCCGAGGCATTCCGCTGGTTTTCGATTTTGGGGATTTGGAAGTGAGCCGTCACTGGATTCTCCACCTCCTGACGGACGTGGTGGAAATTCAGGATCTGATTGTCAAGGGCTGGGAGTCGTCCAACGACGTGACCCGTCAGGTGCTGTCCAACTTGGGATTGGCGGACGAGGCATCACATCGGCCCATGGTGACCGACAGCACGACGGCCATTCTCTCCCATCCGCTTCGGTCCGGCCAATCGTTTCAGCACGACGGCGACGTCATTCTGGTGGGGAACCTGCACGACGGGGCGGAAATTCAGGCGACCGGCTCGGTCTGCATCCTAGGAACGCTGAAAGGGCTTGTGCATGCCGGCTACGGCGGAGATAATGAGGCTACGGTCATCGCGATGAGCTACATGGCCAACCACATTCGGATCGGCACGACCGTCAGCGTGACAAAAGACCCGGCCGACTGCCCGTGGTGGGGTCGGCCCGTGTCCATAGCGCTGAGAAACGGCGTGTTCGTCGCCAAGGAACTGAGGATCGACACCAACAACGCGTAAAACGAACAGCCCGCGGGAGCTGTCTATCGGTCAAAAAACCGCGCAATAGCGGACAGACGACAGGAGGAACACCATGTCAGCACGAGTGATCGTCGTTACTTCGGGGAAAGGCGGCGTGGGCAAGACCACGACGACCGCCAACGTTTCCATGGCTTTGGCTCGAAAGGGCAAAAAAGTCGTCGTGGTGGACGGGGACATCGGACTTCGCAACCTCGACGTGATTTTGGGGCTGGAAAATCGGATCGTCTACAATCTGGTGGACGTCATCGAGGGCAACTGCAGCCTCAAAGCGGCGCTGATTCGGGATAAGCGCGTTGAAGGCCTGACGCTGCTGCCGGCGGCTCAGACCCGCACGAAGGACTGCGTGACCGCCGACCAGATGAAAGACCTGTGCGAGCAGCTCAAGCCCGATTTTGACTTCATCATTCTCGACAGCCCGGCTGGCATCGAGTCAGGGTTCCGCAACGCGTCTGCCGGAGCTGATGAGGCTCTGGTTGTGACCACGCCCGACGTGTCGGCGGTTCGAGACGCGGATCGGATCATCGGCATGCTGGAGTCTCAGGGCAAGAGTTCTATTCGGCTGGTGGTCAACCGCCTGCGGCCCGGCATGGTTCAAAGCGGCGAGATGCTCAGCGTGGACGACGTGCTGGACATCCTGTCGGTCAAGCTGATCGGCATCGTCCCCGAAGACGACTCGGTCGTCGTGTCCTCCAACCGGGGCGAGCCTCTGACCCTTTCCCCGTCGTCGTACGCCGGCATGGCGTTCGACAATATCGCCCGCCGGATCCTCGGCGAGGAAGTTCCCTTCATCGACGTGAACAGCCTGCACAAGGGCGGTTTCCTGTCGTCGCTGCTGAAGTTCTTCAAGCGTTCGTAGGAGGTTGAAGGATGCGTCTCGGATTTTTAGAGTGCCTTTTTGGAAAGAAAACGCCGTCAAGCCAAGCCGCCAAAAAGCGCCTTCAGCTTGTTTTAATTCACGATAGGACGGACATCACACCCGAGCTGATGAACGCGCTGCGGGCTGACTTGATCGAAGTGATCACCCGGTATATGGATGTGGACGAGAAGAACATCGAGCTGGGCATGGACAGAGACGATTCGGCCGGGCAGGTGGCTCTTGAGGCGAGCATTCCCGTTCTGCGGCTCAAGCGGGGCAGTCAAGTTTCAGGTGTCCGCGCTTCCAAACAGTAGGAATGTTTGAGCGTCGGACGCTGGGAGAGCTGTTCAGGGCTTCCGACAAAACGCTGTTCGTCGTCTTGGCGGCGCTCTTCTCGGCGGGGCTTCTGTCCATCTACAGCGCCGGCAATGGAGCGTCGGGCAATGGGTTCCACTACGCGCTTCGTCAGCTGACGTGGGGGGCTGTCGCTCTGGCGGCGGCCTTGGCTGTCTGGAAGCTGGACATGCCGGCTCTCCTGCACTATAGCTATGTCATTTACGCGGCCGGCTGTTTCCTGCTGGTCGCGGTTCTCTTCGTGGGAAGCCGAACCAAGGGGTCTCAGGCGTGGTTCGGCTTCTCCGGCGTGTCGATTCAGCCGTCCGAGTTCGTCAAAATAGCCCTTGCCCTCGTGTTGGCGCAGCAGTGCCGCTTGTTCTGTCCTGATACGTTTCCCCGCTTCCTCGGAGCGCTCGCGCTCGCGGGGGTGGCGGGGATTTTGGTGTTAGTTCAGCCCGACTTGGGTAGCGCGTTGGTCTACGGGACAATAACGTTTTTCGCTCTCGTGGCGGCCGGCGCTCCAGGCAAATATCTGGGTGGTCTGGCTGGCTGTGTTCTGGCCGTTCTTCCTGGAGCGTGGTTCTTCCTCAAAGAGTATCAACGAAACCGGCTTTTGGTGTTCATTGAGCCGGCGCTCGACCCCCTTGGGGCCGGCTATAACGTCATCCAGTCCCGAATCGCCGTAGGCTCCGGGCGGCTGTTGGGAAAGGGATTTATGCACGGCACCCAGAGCAAGCTGCGCTTTCTCCCCGAACCGCACACTGACTTTGTGTTCAGCGTGTTCGCGGAGGAATTTGGCTTTGTGGGCAGCTGTCTTTTGCTGGCGCTGTACGGCGTGCTGCTTTGGCGGCTGACCGCCGTCGCCCGCCGAACCCGGGAGCTGGAAAACAAGATTTGGATCGTCGCTCTGATCGGCTGGCTGTGGTTCCAGTTCTTCGAGGCGATTGGCATGAGCATGGGCCTTCTGCCGATCACTGGTCTGCCCCTGCCGTTCATGTGCTACGGCGGCAGCTCTCTCGTGGCCGCCGTCCTGGCGGTAGCGCTTGTGGCAAAACAGGGCGCGCTGGACAAGCTGGAGCGGCTCGACTCGGCCGTACCTGACACGGTGGGGCTGAAGCTGGTTGACTCGCTGTCCGGCCGATCGGCAGGTTGGGGAGGACCAAACCGTGGCATATCGCTTCGCTGAGTTTGACGATCCCCAGTGGCCGTTGATCGCCGGGGCGAAGATGCCGACCCGCTACGCGGTCTGTGAGTGGGGAGCCCGTCCGCCCAAGCTGCAGGCAAAGCTTCGAATTTGCCTGTGCTTCCCCGACGTGTACGAGGTTGGCATGAGCTATCTGGGGTTTCAGCTCCTGTATGAGCTGATCAAAAACGGCACCGACTACGACTGCGAACGGGCGTACTGCCCTTGGACGGACATGGAAGGCCTGATGCGCCGCGCCGGACGTCCTCTCCAGTCGGTAGAAAGCGGCCGAACCTTGGCGGAGTTCGACGCGATAGGTTTTACGTTTCAGCACGAGATGAGCTTTACGAGTATGCTGACCATGCTCGACTTGGGACGCGTGCCCCTGCTTTCGTCTGACCGGGACGAACGCAGTCCAATAGTGATCGGCGGCGGCCCGGGGGCGATGACTCCCGAGCCGATGGCGTCGTTTGTGGATATTTTTTCGTTAGGCGACGGGGAGGCGCAGCTGCCCGCGCTGTTGGACTGCCTAGCCCGGACGAAAGGCCGGCCTCGGCGGCAGCGGCTTGAAGCGGCAAGTTCCGTCCCGGGGTGCTACGTTCCGTCTCTGGTGGACTGTGCCTATGATGGCGACGGCGTTCACTTCAGCGCCGCCTCACCTCTGCCCGTTGCCAAGCCGGTCTGGCACGATATGGATGCGATTGCGCCCCAGTCGATGATCGTGCCGGCGTCGTCGATCGTCCACGATCGGGCTGTGGTGGAGCTCTTCCGCGGCTGCTCCAGAGGCTGTCGGTTCTGTCAGGCCGGCATGACTTACCGACCGGTACGGGAGCGGAGCCTTCAGACCGTCGAGGAGTCGGTGACCCGGCTTTTAGATCGGACCGGGTGGGAGGAGTGTAGCCTCGTGTCGCTGGCCAGCTGCGACTACCCTCAGATCGACCGACTGTTGGCTGACTTAGCGCCGGAGATGGCCCGCCGGGGCACGAAAATCAGCCTGCCCAGCCTGCGGGTTGACGCGTTTTCTGTCGGTCTGGCCGAGGAACTTGCCACGCTGAAAAAGGGCGGCCTGACCTTGGCGCCGGAGGCCGGAACGCAGCGCCTGCGGGACGTCATCAACAAGGGCGTGACCGAAAAGGACCTGTACGGCGCCGTAGAGGCGGCGTTTTCCATGGGCTGGCAGAAGGTGAAGTTCTATTTCATGATGGGCCTGCCGACCGAAACTGAAGAGGATTTGGCTGGTATCCTGCGGCTGTGCGAGAACTCCGCTGAGATCGGCCGACGGCACACGAAAAGGGCGTCGATCAACGCCTCTGTGGCCGGTTTTGTCCCAAAGGGGCACACGCCGTTCCAGTGGGAGCCTCAGAACAGCTGGGAAGAGCTGGCCGCTAAAGGGCAATGGCTCAAGCGCAACCTGCGCAACCGGCACGTGAACCTGAAATACCACGAGTCCAGCCAGAGCTTTATCGAAGGCGTCTTGGCCCGCGGCGACCGGCGCGTGGGGCGGGCTGTTTTTCTGGCTTGGAAAAACGGCAGTCGCTTGGACAGCTGGAGCGACACGTTCTCGCTTGACGCGTGGATGAAAGGCTTTTCCGACGCCGGGATCGACCCGAGCTGGTACGCTCACCGGCCGCGCGGCAAGGATGAAGGGCTGCCGTGGGATCACATCGACTGCGGCGTGAGCCGGTCGTTTTTATGGCGGGAACGGCAGAAGGCCTACGCGGCTTCTGTCACGCCCGACTGTCGAACCGGCGGTTGTTCCGGGTGTGGCTGGCAGGGGCGGGGCTGTCATTGGTCGGGGGGACAGAAGTGAGTCGGAAGAGAATCCTTTTCGAGAAGCGCGGGTACTCGTGCTTTGTCCGGCACGTCGAACTTCCGCAGCTTTTCGGGCGAATCGCCCGCCGTGCTGGGTTCAGCTTGGAGCTGACCGAAGGTTTTTCCCCTCACGCAAAAATTGTCATGGGGCCGGCGCTGCCGGTCGGCGTGCCGTCGTTAGGCGAGCTGGCCGAGCTGTGGCCCCTTGAGGCGGTGACCGAGCGGGAATTTTTGGACCGGTTCAACGCCGCCGCCCCGACGGGCTTTCGTTTCTTGGCCTGTCGGGACGTTGACGGGCGGGTGTTGAATAAGGTCATCGACGCGGCTTCTTACTGGGTGTGCCCGAGAAACCGTCCCGTTTGGGAGGCAGTTGAGCCGGCGGCCCGGGACTGTTACGGCGACGGCCTGCTGAATCTCAGCCGGGACGAAACGGGGTTGGAACTGACCCTGTCCTCCCCGTCGGCGCTGGGGATCGGCATGCTGGTTCGAGCTCTGACCGAGCGCCAAGAGATCGCCGGCTGGCCGGAAATCTGCATCGCCCGGCTGGCACTCGGCACGTGGAACGGGGAGGCCGTCGTGCCGCTTCTGACGCCTGAAGGAGGCGAACGCGCGTGACGCAGGACGTGAAAATTTACGCCAACATGCTGGACGAAGAGGAGCGCCGCGTCGCGGTCGTCGAGGACGGAAGGCTGCGCGACTTGTACGTGGAGCACGGCCGTCCGGTGCAGCAAAGCGGGGACATCTACCTTGCCCGGGTCGAGTCCATTGTGAGCGGCATGAACGCGGCGTTTCTCAACCTTGGCGACGGGCGCAACGGCTTTTTGTACTTGGCCGACGCCAAGGGATTCAGCGTCCACGAGAACGGCGAGCTGATCGTTCAGGTGACGAAAACGCCGCGGCGCAGCAAGGGCGCTCGCGTAACGCCTCAGGTCTCATTGCCGGGGCGTTTTTTTGTGTATCTGCCGTTCGCCGGCAGCGTGGGCGTGTCGCGGAAAATCGGCTCGGCGAAGGACCGTCAGCGCCTGCGGGCATTGGTGGGGAGCGTTGAGCGCGGCGGGGTAATAATCCGCACAGCCGCTCAGGACGCGGCCGACGAGGACTTGGCAACGGATCTGGCCCAGCTTCAGGAGCAGTGGGAGAGAATAGAGCAGAGCGCCAAGCTTCGGATGTCGCCGGGCGTTTTGTGGCAGGAGGACGGCTTCCTGATTCGGGCCCTTCGGGACGAGTTGGCCCATCATATTTCCGAGGTGGTCACCGACAGCCGGGAGGCTTTTGACGCGGTCAAAGGGTTTGTCTCCGCGGCTGGGGCGGGCTGGAGCGGCCAGGTCAGCCTGCTGGAGAAGGGAATCGACCTGTTCGAGTACTGCGGACTGACCCAAGAAATCGAATCGCTCATTCGGCCGAAGGTTTGGCTGCCGTCAGGCGGGTATCTGGTCATCGACCAGACCGAGGCTCTGACCGCCATCGACGTGAACTCGGGAAAGTGCGTGGACGGCAGCTCATTGAGCGCCACTGTGAAAACGACCAATCTGGAAGCCGCGCGGGAAATTGCCCGGCAGATACGCCTTCGGGCCATCGGCGGCATCGTCATCGTCGACTTCATCGACATGGAGAGCGAGGCGGACCGAACGGCCGTGCTGGACGCGCTGAAAGACGCTTCGGCCGCCGACCCGAACAAGGTCCGAGTTTACGGCATGACGAGCCTCGGCCTAGCGGAAGTGACCCGCAAGCGGACACGGTTGGACCTGCGCTCTCAGATGACCCAGCCCTGCTCGTCCTGCTGCGAAGGCCGGACGTGGAAGGACGAAGCGCTGGCCGCGTCGGTCAAGCGCCGGCTGCGCAAGGCTTTCGCCGGGTCGTCGTCCGGCTGGGCTCTGGTGGCTATGAACGACGAGCTGGCCCAAATTGTGGCGCAGAAGTGGCTCAAAGGATGGGAAGAGACGTTCGGTCGGCGGATCGTGCTTCGGGGGCTACCCGGCGCGTCACGAACCGACTGGCGCATAGAGGCTCTCGGAGACAGCCGCAAAATTTTGACGCAGGCGCAGAGCCCATGGGAGCGGGAGGAGCCGTCACGTGTATATCGAACGACTGACTCTTAAAAACTTCAAAAGTTTCGGCGGCACTCACCAAATGCCCTTCGCCCCCGGTTTCACCGCTATCGTGGGGCCGAACGGGAGCGGCAAGAGCAACATCTTGGACGGCCTGCGCTGGGCGCTTGGGGAGAGCAGCGCGTCCAGACTGCGAATTGCCCGCCAGTCGGACCTGATTTTTCAGGGCTCGGCCGGCATGGTCGAGGCGAGCGAAGCCGAGGTGACCGTTCAGCTGTCCGACGGGGCGACTCACCCGACGCTGCGGCGAAGTCTTTCCCAGTCCGGGGCGGAAATTTGGGCTGACGGCGTGAAAATTCGCCTTGGTGACTTAGGGGCGTTCAAAGAAGGAGTCGGGTTGGGCGGGGAGCGGTTTGCGTTTATCGGTCAGGGAGAAGTGACCGAGGCGATCTCCCAGCGGCCCAAAGAGCGCCGCCTTCAGCTGGAAGAGCTGTTCGGCGTGGACAGGTACCGCCGCCGTCGGGACGACGCCGCGCTTGAGCTGAAAGAGGCTCAGGACGAGCTGCTGCGCCTTCAGACGCTGATCGGCGAGCTGACGGCCCGTCGGGATGAAATCGCCCCTCAGGCCGCCCTTGCCAAGCGGGCTCAGGAGCTTGAGGCACGTCTGGAAACGTTGAATGGCCGGCTGTACCACCTGCGGCGCTTTGAAGAAGAGCGGCGTCTTGCCGACGCGAAGGCTCGGGGCGAAAAACTGCAGGCCGGCTTCAGCAGGGCCACTTGGTGGAACGCCGGCTGGTCGAGCCAGCTCGATCGGCTTCGCCGCCGGGGCGACGAGTACCTCAAGCGCCGGGCTCAGCTTCAGGAGAGGCAGGACGAGCTGACGCCGATGCTCGAAAACGCCCGGCAGGCAGAGACGGCCGCTCAGGGGACGATTCGGGAAAACGCCTTCGCGCTGAGTCGGTTGGACGAGGAAAAAGAGCGGCTCTGCGCGGGCCAAACGAAACTGGCCCAAGACCGCAAGAGCGCGTCGGCCCGGCTTTCCGAGTGTCAGACTCGGCTGGCCGAGCTGTCCGGCCGGATCGCCGAGCTGGAGGATCGTATTCGCCGGCAGAGCGACGCGACCGCGTCTCGGCAGAAAAAGTTGTCCGAGCTGACCGAGCGTCGGGCCTCGTATCAGGAGGCTCTGGCGGACGCGCGGGGGCGCCTGTCAGGGGCAGCCAGTTCAACCGCCGCGGCGGAGGCCTGGCAGGCCGAGCTGGAAGCCGAACACCGGCGGCTCACCGACTGCGTGGCCCGCGGGGACAGAGCCCTTGAGGCGCTGGAAGACCGAACCGAAGAGCTGGTCGAGGGAATGAGAAACGCCACGTCCCTCGCGCAGGACCTGTCCATGCGCCAGGCCGGCGCGCGGCGGACTGCCGCTTCCCTTGAAGGCGAGCTGGAGGCCGCCCGGTCGTCGGCCGCTGAAAGCGCGTATCCCCGTCCGGTTCAGATGGTCTTAGCTGCCATCTCATTGGGGAAACTCGACATCAAAGCCTGCCCAGCCGCCGAATCGTTCGAGTGCCCCGCCGAGCTGGCTGCGGCAATGGAAGCGTATCTCGGCGGGCGGCAGTATTGGCTTCTGGTGGAGGACACCGCGTCCGCCCAGAAGGGCATCGACCTGCTGAAAGGGCGTTCCGGCGGGCGGGCGACCTTCCTGCCGTTGGAGCGGTGCCAAGCGCGGCTTGGCGCTCTGCCGTCAGGAAAGGGCGTAATCGGCCGGGCGTCCGAATTAGTCAAGCCAGCGCCGGAGTGGAAAAAGGCCGTCGATCACCTGCTGGGAGGCGTGCTGGTTGTGGAAGACTACGCGACCGGCGCGGCGCTCAGCCGAGGCGCTCATTTCTCGGTCGTCACGCTCGAAGGCGAGGTCTTCTCGCCGTCCGGGGCCGTCAGCGGCGGAAAAAGTTCTCATGCTGGCGCCATCTCGGCGCGCCGTCAGGCCGCGGAGCTGGCCGCCCGCCTTGAGGAAGCTCAAGCGGCGTCGAGGCGACTGAGAGCCGAGCTGACTCAGGCCGAGGAAGCGGAGAAGACCGCACAGGAAGAGCTGAACCGTCACCGGGCCGTCACGTCCCGGGCAAAAGAAGAGTTGGAAGGACTTCAAAACAGTTTGCGTGCCGTTTCCGCCGAGTTGGCAGAGCTGGAAGAGCGCCGCGGTCGGTTCCAGCAGAAACAGGAAGAGTGGCAGCGTTACGCCTCGGAGACGGAAAGCCGTCTCAAAGAGCTGGAGCGTGAAATTGAATCGCTCGCCGCCTCGCCGGATGGGAACGACGCCGCTCCCGAGGACGCGCTGCCCCAGCTTCGGGGCGAAGAGCTTTTGGCGCAGGAGCGGACCGACCACACCAAGCAGGAACTTCAGCGCCTGCTCGGCGAAGAGATGGCCCTGTCGTCCCAGCTGGTACGGCTCGAAAACGACCGCCGAACCGCTCAGACGAGGCTTGACGGGGCGAAGGAGCAGGAGACCGAAGCGTTAACCCGGCGGCGGGCTCTGGAGGCTCAGATGTCAGACCTTCGGGGCCTGTTTGACGAGCTGGAGAGAAGCGGCGCTTCTGACGCCGCTCGGACGGAGCGGCTCATCCGCCGATCGGACGCGGCCTCGGCTCGGCTGGAAAAAATCCGTGCTGAACGCGCCGCCGTCGAAGCTGACGCCGAAAGAAGCAACGTCCGCTTGGAGGAAATGATCTCGGCCAGCGAAGCGCGGTGGCCGTACCCGGAGAGTTTTGCCCCGGGCGACGAGCGGCGCGAAGCGGTTGAATCGGCAGCCCGCTATGCGGAGCGGGCTCTGCGCGAGTTAGGTCCGGTCAACGTCGGCGCGTTGGACGAGCAGGCGTCCCTTGACGGGCGGCTGACGTACCTGAACGACCAGACGGCGGACGTCAAAAATGGCATCAGGTCGCTTCAGGACGTCATCGCGCAGGCGGACCGGCAGGCCGCCGAGCTCTTTTCAAAAGCGATGGATCAAATCGACGTCCGATTCAACAGCCTGTTCGGCCGGCTCTTCGGCGGCGGCGAAGCGCACCTGTCATGGCAGGGAGAGGCGGGGGCGTGGGACAGCGGCGTTGAAATCACCGCCCGCCCACCGGGAAAGAAAACGCTCCTGTTGGCGCAGCTTTCGGGCGGCGAACAGTCCCTCACGGCTCTGGCTCTTCTTTTTGCCGCCATGGAGACCGCCGGAGCACCGCTGGCCGTCCTCGACGAGGTGGACGCGGCGCTTGACGAGGTCAACCTGAGCCGGTTCGCCCAGTTGGCCGCCGAATACGCGACCCGGGTTCAGCTGATCGTCATGACCCATCGGCGTCAGACCATGGAGGGGGCCGACACCATGTTCGGCGTCACCATGAGCGAGCCGGGGCTTTCTCAGATCGTGAGCGTGAGGACAGACCAATGGGAGTAACCGTCGACGACTTGTTGGGCGGCCAGCTGACGATCCGTCAGCCCGTCAGAGGCCCGCGGGTCAACATGGACACCATTCTGCTGGCCGGATTCGTTCGGCTGAAGCGCCGGGAGCGGGCCCTCGAGCTGGGCTGCGCGACTGGCGGCGTCGCCATGCTGATGGCTTGGCGCAGCAGCGCTCACGTGACCGGGCTGGAAATAGACCAGCGGTTCGTCGAGCTGGCGCGGCAAAACGCCGAGTCCAACGGCCTGTCCGACCGGCTGTCATTCGTCTGCGGCGACCTGACCCAGCTTTGGGGCCGAGGACAAGGGGGAGAATACGACGTCGTGGCGGCCAACCCTCCGTATGAGGAAATAGGGCAGGGCCAGCCCTGCGCGTCGCCGGAAGACCGCACGGCCCGGCAGGGCTCGGCTTGCACTCTGTCCGACGTGTGCCGAGCCGCGTCGTGGAGCCTGAGGGACAAAGGTCGGCTGTACATGGTCATGCGGGCCCGCCGTCTGGCCGATACCGTGGCGTGTCTTCGCGCCGCCAGCCTCGAGCCGTCGGTCCTGCGGTTCGTTCACCCGAAGGCGGACCGTCCCGCGTCAGTTTTCCTCATGGAAGCCCGACGCTTCGGCGGCGTGGGCCTTCGGGTGCTCCGGCCGTTGGTCATGCACGCTCCGGACGGCTCCCTGACCGACGAGTTTTTGAAGTTTTACGAGAAGGAGGCCCCGTCATGCCCCTCGTCGTGATTCCTACGCCCATAGGCAACTTGGGCGACGTAACCCTGCGCGCGTTGGACGAGCTTCGCTCCGCCGGGCTGGTGCTGTGCGAGGACACTCGGCACAGCGGCCCGATTTTGGAGAAGTGGGGCGTGACTGCCCCGCGGATGAGCTATCAGAAGTTCAACGAACGGGCTCGGGTCGACGAAGTGCTTCGTCGGCTGGCCGACGGGCAGAAAATCGCCCTGATCAGCGACGCGGGCACGCCGGGCATATCCGACCCCGGGGCCGTCGTGATCCGCGCGGCCATTGAGAACGGCTTCCCGGTGGACGTCCTCCCGGGCGCGACGGCCTTCGTCCCAGCGCTTCTCCTTTCGGGCCTTGAACCGCAGCCGTTCGTCTTCGTCGGTTTTCTGCCCGACAAAGAGGGTGAGCGCGCCGAGGTTTTGAACCGCTGGCGGAACGTGGGCGTCACGACGGTCTTTTACCTGTCGCCTCACAAGGCGTTTCGCCACCTGAGCGATATGGCCCGCCTTTGGGGGCCCCGCCGGGCGGCTCTCGCGCGGGAGATTTCAAAAATCCATCAGGAAGTTCGCCGGGGGGATCTTCAGGCCCTCGCTGAGTCGGTGGCGGACGGGGTCAAAGGCGAACTGGTCCTGGTCGTCGAAGGCGTTCTGCCTGAACCGGACGCGCGTGACTGGCAGGAAGAGGCGCTGGCCTTGCGGCAAAACGGCCTATCGGTCAAGGAAATTTCGGCCCGGCTTGCTTCGGGCGCCGTGACGAAAAACGAAATTAAAGAGTGGCTCATCGCCGTCGAGCGGGACGGCGAATAGCGGGAAGCCCCGCGCCGAAAGATCTCGGCGCGGGGCTTCTTCGTCTTTTGAGCAGCCTTCTTTGCTAAAGCGTCCTTTTATGATATTATCAGCCAAAAGATGTATTGTTTTATCAAAAAACGGACTTGAAGGAGGAAGAACGAATGGGAATGTACCTGAAAAGGCTAGGGGCTGCTGCGCTTCTGACCTGCTGGGCCGGGGTTTGCTTTGCCGCCGATCCGGCGCCGTTCCACGTGGGGATCTGCACCGGCACGGTGTCACAGTCGGAGGACGACCTGCGCGGGGCTGAAGCCCTGATCGCCCGCTACGGCGACGTGGCGAACGGCGGTATGATCAAGCACGTGACCTACCCGGACAGCTTCATGACCGAACAGGAGACGACCATTTCACAGATTGCCGCGTTCGCCGACGATCCTCTGATGAAGGCCGTTGTGGTGAACCAGTCGGTTCCTGGAACGACCGAGGCGTTCCGGCGTATTCGGGAGAAACGGCCTGACATTCTGCTGTTCTCCGCCGAGCCTCATGAGGACCCGATGGTCATCACCACCGTCGCTGATCTGTCGGTGGCGACGGACGCCCTTTCCCGCGGCTACCTGAACGTCGCGCTGGCTCACAAGCTGGGCTGCGAAAACTACGTCCTCGTGTCGTTCCCCCGCCATCAGAGCTACGAGCTTCAGGCCAGAAAGCGCCGGATCATGGAAGAGGCGTGCAAGGACCTGGGCATGAAGTTCCACTTTGAGACCGCGCCCGACCCGACCAGCGACGTCGGCGTGGCCGGCGCCCAGCAGTTTATTCTGGAAAAAACTCCCGCATGGCTCGAAAAATACGGCCCGAAGACGGCGTTCTACTGCACCAACGACGCTCAGACCGAGCCGCTCATCAAGGTCATCGCCGCGAAGGGCGGCTACTTCCTCGAGGCCGACCTGCCGTCGCCTCTGATGGGGTATCCCGGCGCTTTGGGCATTGAACTGGCCGACGTGGCCGGTGACTTCAAGGCGATCCTGAAGAGAGTTGAAGACGCGGTCGTCAAGGCCGGAGGGGCCGGGCGCATGGGCGTTTGGGCCTACTCGTTCGGGTTCACCTGCTCGGAGGCCATGGGCGAGTTGGCGATCAGCTGCGTCAAAGAGGGCGTGACGCCCAAGACCCTGCGGCGCAAGGTCAACTTGGACCGTCTGGTGGCGGCGTTTGACAAAGAAACGCCGGGCGCCAAGTGGAACGGCAGCTACTATCGGGACGCTGGAACCGGCATGGAGCTGAAAAACTACATGCTGGTCTACCAAGAGACCTACCTGTTGGGGAAGGGATTCTCCGGCATGGGCTCCGTCAAGGTGCCAGAGAAGTACTACAAGATAAAATAAGCGATTAAAAGCTCGTTCGGCCGGGAGAGAAATCTCCCGGCCTTTTTGCTGACGATAAAAAGTAAAATTGGGCATTGATTCACTCGTCAAATGAAGGTTTCTGTTATATACTCGATTTATACAAAAAGTTATGTTCTTTTTTAGTCGTTTTTTATAGGAGGCTTGAAGAATGAACGCACAGTTTCTCGGACATTCGACGGTCAAGATCCAGAGTGATTATTGTTCGGTTCTGATCGACCCGTTTTTCACCGGCAACCCGATGGCCTGCAACACTGTTGACGATTTCATCGCGCTGGACGGCATGCTGCTCACTCATGCCTGCCACAAACGGCTGGCCGACGCGGTGACGATCGCCAAGGCGACCGAGTGTCAGGTGGTCTGCACCGAAGCCGCCGCCGAGTGGATGAAAGAGCAGGGCGTCGCTCCCAGTCAGCTGGTCGTTATGGCTTGGGGCGAGACCCGTCATTTCCCCTTTGGGACCGTGACGGTTGTTCCGGCAAAAAGCGGCACCGAGACGGCCGGCCCGATCTGCGGCTACGTGATTGAGGTCGAGAAGCACAAGGTTTACCACGCCGGAAACACCGTGCTTCTGCCGGAGATGAAGGACTTGTCCAAGATGGCCATCGACTTGGCGTTCCTGCCGATCGGCGGGGAGACGACGATGGACGTTCCCGCGGCCGTGCAGGCCTGCGAGCTCATCAAGGCTCGGGAGGTCTGCCCGGTTCACTACAACACGTTCCCGTCCATATCGGCTGATCCGGCAGCGTTCAAGAAGGCCGTCAAGGGATCCGAAGTGATCATTCTTCAGTCGAGCGAGAAGGAGACCCTGTAGTTTCAAAGAGCAGGAGGAGGGGCCCGTCGTGAAACTCACGTTTTTGGGACATTCGGCGTTCGTGCTGGAGAGCTCGGACGGCCGGATCATCGTTGATCCGTTTCTGTCCGGCAACCCGCTCTGTCCCGTCCCGATCGACCGGATTGGGAAGCTGGACACGATTCTGGTGACTCACGGTCACGGCGATCACTTAGGCGACACGGTGGCTCTGGCCCGACGCGACGGCGCAGCGGTCGTCTGCGTCCCTGAGATCGGCCACTGGCTGGCCGGTCAGGGCGTGTCCCGGCGAGTCGAGATGAACTTGGGCGGGACAGCCCGGTTCCCTTGGGGCAGCGCCAAGATGACGCCGGCGCTTCACAGCTCGTCAATCGCCACGCCTTCCGGGCTGGTGGACGGCGGGGTGTGCTGCGGCTTTTTAATCCGCATGGGCGGCGCGACGGTTTACCACGCTGGGGACACCTGCTTGACGAGCGATTTTGCCCTGTTGGCGAACCAGTCGGTTGACGTGGCCCTTCTGCCGGTCGGCGGGCACTACACCATGGACGAATGGGACGCCGCGCAGGCGATGAGCATGATTTGGCCGACCTGCGTCGTCCCGATGCACTATGACACGTTCCCGGCCATCGGCGCCGACATGAAGCGGCTGGAAAGCCTCGTGCCGCCGTCGGTGCAGTTCTGTCCGCTCAAGTCGGGAGAAAGTCTCGAGCTGTCGGCTTAAACAAAAAAGCCGTCCCGCCTTGAGGCGGGACGGCTTGAGGACGAATCAGTAGCGCAGGCCGAACACCGGGTGGTAAATCCGCTCATCGTGAAGGCAGGCGGCCTGTTCTTCCAGCGCCTTGCGGGCCCGGTCACCCATCTCGACCGACAGGGCCGATGTGAGCACGTGGATCAGGAAGACGGCGCCGATGAGCGAGCTGCCGAATGTGGGGCTGCTGTCGCTGACGAAAAACGACAGGTCGGCCATCTTGCAGATCGGCGCGGCAGGGCTGTCGGTGACGGTGATGATCTTCGCCCCGGCTTGTTTCGCTCGGGCGACCGACTCGGTAAGAAGCAGGGCGTAGCTGGGCAGGTCGAAGGCAATCAGCACGTCCCGACTGTCCAGACAGCGAACCTGTTCTATTAAGGTAAGGCAGCCCGGCTGGAGGGTAAAGCTCTTGAGGCCCAGTTCCCTCAGTCGGCTGAAGAGACACTCGGACGTCATGGCCGATATTCCCCAGCCGGCGCAGAAAATCGAGTCGGCGGCCAGAAGCATGGCGCTGAATTTCTTGATATTGGCTGGGTCAAGCCGGTTCCACGTGTCTTCCAAGTTGGCGTGTTCCATCTGGTGGATTCGGGCTGCCAGCGCGGACTCGTTTTCGGAAAGTGCCCGGTTCAGCATCGCCGCGGGGTTCACCTGTTCGAGCACGGTCTCCTGAATGGCGGCCTTGAGCTCTGAGTAGCCGCCGAACCCGAGCATACGGGCAACCCGAACGAGCTGGGCCTTGGAGACGTTCAGCTCGCCTGCCACGTCGCCGATGGTGAGAAAGGCCGCTTCTCTCATGTGGGACAGCAAGAACTCGACCACCCGGCGGGCCTTGGGCGGGGAGTTTTCCAGTCGGGCGCGCAGGACTTCCTGAAGTTGAGAGTTTTCCATGAAGTGCCTCCGATCAGCTGATGATGAGTTTTCAGCTACCATTCGGTTCCCGCCTCTTCCCACAGCGGCAGGACGGCAGCCCAGGCGAAAAGGTCTGCCTGAGTTTCAAACCGGCTGAGCGGAACGAGAGTCTGGGACCAGAAGTAACACCCTTTATGGTCGTGAAGCAGGTGGTGCAGCTCGTGGTAAAAGGCGAACTGCTGCCAGATGTAAGGAAGGTCGGCATTGACGTAAATTCGCCCTCGGCCAAGCTCTCGCCTGACGTAGGTGAACGCCCAGAGCCGGGGCGAAAGGGGCGCGTGATGAAAGTCCACCTTCAGCCCGGTGTCCTCTTCGAGGCGAACCTGAAGCTGGAAGTCGTCCAAGTCCCGCCACTTTTTCGCCTCTGATTCGGCCCAACTGGGGACCGACTCAGGCGGCGGCGGAAAGCTGAACTCCAGCTGTGGTTCTTGATCGTTCATTGACCGCTCAGAGGTTTTCGGCCGATTTCGCTTCGTTCTGCCAGTCTGCCAGAGCCGCGTCGATGAGCCGGTGGACCATCGCCACGTCGCGGGGCGTCAGCTTGTGGCTGCGGTACCAAATCTCAAGCTCTTCCGGACGCTGGAACAGCTCTTCCAGCTGAAGACGGCCGCTTCTCTCGCTGGGGAACTCCTCCAGCAGGTCGGCCGGGTCAACTTCCAGAGCGTCGGCCAGTTTGTGAAGCAGTTTCATCGACGGCGACCGGCGGTTGCTTTCCAGCGCTTGTATATAAATCCGGCTCACCTCGGTCACCTCGGCCAGCTGCTGCTGAGTCAGCTGGTGAGCCTTACGGAGCGAACGAAGGCGCAGTCCAAAACTCATGGCATATCCTCCTCGTAACAGATACAAGATGTTATCTTTATCATAAGCCACTTACCGAAGAATTGCAACCAGATTGGAGCCGGACGGACTCCAGCAAGGAGTGATGACAGTGGATTTGAAAGAACTGGAAACGTTTATCGCCATCACCGAAAAGGGCAGTATTTCCGCCGCCGCGGTGACCTTGGGCATCTCCCAACCGGCGGTCAGCAAGCGCGTCGCGCGCCTTGAGGATGAGATGGGGGCGGAGCTATTCGTCAAAGGGCACCGGCATTCCGATCTGACGGCGGAAGGCGAGATCTTCTACAAGACGGCCCTGCGCATGCTGGACATGCACAAGAAGACGAAGCTTCAGATCGCCGAGCTGTCTCAGGACCTGTTCGGCACCGTGACGATCAGCGCCAGTTCCATTCCCGGCGACTTCATTCTGCCGGGCTTGCTCGTCGAGTTCGCCGAGCTGCACAGCGGTGTGTCGGTCCACGTGAACACCACTGACTCCCAGACGGCCCTGAAGGCCCTGTCCGACAAGGAGTCGGACTTGGCGGTCATCGGCGTTGACAGAAGTCTACCCGGCTACACGTCGGTGCCGTTCTTTGAGGACGAGCTGGTGCTCATCGTCCCGAAGACGCACCCGCTGGCGGGACGCTCCAGCGTGGAGATGGACGACCTGACGAACCTGAAGCTCGTCGGCCGCGGCAGCGGCTCGGGCACGCGGCAGGTCTGGGAGCGCCAATACAAGAATCGCCTTGGGGCGATGAAGGACATCGAACTGCAGTTCGGTCATGCCATCGGCGTGGTGAACGCGGTGGCGAACGGCGGCGAGGCCGGCGTCATCTCCCGTTTTGCCGCCGAGACGAACCCGAACGTGGCGATCATTCCGTTCAAGCCGTCGCTCCATCGGTCGTTTCATCTGGTATACGGCATGGCCTCCACGAAAGCCGTCGACGTGCTGATTTCGTTCCTGCTGAACCGAACCGGCAGGTAAGTGATGTTCGGCACTTGTGTTTGTTACATTGAAGTGTTAATATAAGAACGATTGAAAGGCTCGCGCATTTCCGATTGAAGAAGGGAGACGTCGGCCAATGGAGAAATGGAAAGATCAACATACTGATCAGCTCTGCCGAGCATTTTTGTCCTTGAAGACTATTGACGAGATGTACGCTTTTCTTGAGGACGTGGCGACGATCGGTGAGATTCGAGCGCTTTCTCAGCGGTTGGAAGTCGCCCGGCTACTTCAGGGTGGGTTTACGTATCCTCAGATTGCCCAGCAGACCGGCGCGAGCACCGCGACGATCAGCCGAGTGCGTAAGTTCCTCGACTACGGAGCCGATGGGTACCGTATCGCCCTCGAGAGGGTTGCCGCGGAAGAAGGCGGCGTCAAGTAGTTTTATTCGGTTAAAAAGTGGCCCTCTGCTTTATGCAGAGGGCCACTTTTTGTCTTGGGCGTTGCCGCTAGTTTGAGGACGAAGAGAGGATCTTCACAGGCTGGCCTTCGGTCAGTCCGGAGCCGCCGAACGTGATGACCTGGTCGCCCTGCTCGAGGCCTGACGTAATTTCAACCTTGTCGCCCGACGTCATGCCGGTGGAGACCTTTTTGCGGTGCGCCACGCCGTCCGCGGCCACGATGACCCACGTGCCGGTCTCGTCGGTTGTCAGGGCCGACCGCAGAAGGATAAAGGCGTTTTCCGCGCTTTTCAGGATGATCTGAGCCCGTCCGAACATGCCGGGCCGGAGCCGGGACGCGCTGCCCGTCGCGTCAAGGTGGACTTCCACCGGAACGGTGCGGGTGTTCGGGTCAACCGAGTCGCTGATGAAGGCGATTTTTCCAGAAAAAACGTCGTTCGGCAGGGCGTCGACCTTGACCTTCACGGGTTCTCCCAGACCAATGTCGTAGCGCCGGCTTTCCGGGACGCTGAGGGTGCCTTTCAGGTGCGTCAGGTCGGAGAGCTCGACGACCGGCGTCGCCTTGCCGACCGTTGCTCCCGGGGCCAAGTCGAAGTCGTTCAAAACGGTGCCGCTGAACGGCGCCTTCAAGAACGCCTTGTCTCGCCTGACCTGCTGTTCGGCCAGCTGGGCTTGAGCCTGAGTCACTGCGGCTGCAGCGGCTTTTTCGCTTGACGAGGCCGAAAGCCAAGCCGTCTTTTTGGCCTCCAGTTCCTGCTGGGTAGAAAAGCCGGACTCGCGGAGCTTTTGGTACCGAGAGAGCTCCGACTTGGCGTTGGCCGCTTGGGACCGGGCCTGTTCGACCCGCGCTTGGGCCGCGGCGACGGCCGCCTTCGCGGATTGGAGCGCGGCGTCGGATTCTTGATGGTCCAGTTCGGCCAAGAGGTCGCCTTGAGCGACCGTCTGCCCCTTGTGGACGTGCAGGACCGACAGCTGGCCGTCAATCTGCGGGGCGAGTTTGACGTACTGTCGGGATTTGAGCGAGACGTTCTGCTCGATGACGTTTTGAAGCGAACCGGTCGGTGAGACGACCGTCACGGAAACGATAGCCGGCTCCCCCGCGAAAGCGGACGGAAGAGCGGCGGCGAGCGCCAAAAGAGCGAGAAGGAAAGGGCATTTCATAGGAGGTGCTCCTTTCAGATGCGGGCTGCTGCCCCGAAGGCGGCGCCTTTGCGCCGGGCAGAGCGAAGTCGGCTCCACGCCTTGAGCCGAGAGAGGCGCGCCTTGAGCTTGTCGGAGAACTCGTCGACCACGAGGTAGACGACTGGAATGACCAACAGGGTGAGCAGGGTAGAAGTGACCATGCCGCCGATGGTGGCGATAGACATGGGCTGACGGATTTCGCCGCCCTCCACCATGTTGAGGGCCACTGGGACGGCGCCGGCGATTGTTGAGATGGACGTCATGAGGATAGGCCGAAGCCGACGGGGGCCGGCGGCCAGCATGGCCTCAAACCGGGACAGGCCGGAAGCGCGGAGCTGGTTGGCGTAGTCCACCAGAATGATGGCGTTGTTGACCACGATGCCGACCAGCATGATGATGCCCATCAGGCTCATGACGCTCAGCTTGAGGTGAGCAGCCAGAAGCAGGCCAAACGCGCCGCTCGTCATGAGGGGGACGGCGAACATGATGATCAACGGGTGGATAAACGACTCAAACTGAATGGCCATGACGGTGTAGACCAACAGGAGGGCGAAAAGCAGCCCGGAGAACAGATACCCGAAGTTTTCCTGCATTCGCTGCGCGTCGCCGGAAGGGATTGCCATGATCCGCCCGTCGGCAGGCGCGTGGCGCTTAAACGCCGCCTCGGCGACCGCGTAGCCTTCGCCGGGGGAAATGCCGTCAACGTCAGCAGTGATTTGGATGGTCTTCAGCCGGTTGTACCGCTTGATCACGTTGGGAGCCAAAGTCATCTTCGTCTTGACCAAGCCGTCGGCCCTGACGAGCCGGCCGTCGTTCGTGCGGGTGAAGACGGATAAAATTTTCTCCGGCGTCGTCCGGTCCTCTGCCCGGGCCTGAAGCCGGATATCGTAGCTGTGTCCCCGGTCCTTGAACGACCCGACGTTGGAGCCGCCGAAAAGCGTCATGACCTCGGAGGCCAGACTGCTCACCTTGACGCCCAAGTCGTCTGCCAGCGGCCGGTTGATTTCCACGTCGATTCTCGGCTGGTTCAGTTCCACGTCGGTTTTGACGTCCACCAGCCCTTGCGGCGTGGACTGGAGGTCGGCCGTTATTTTATTGGCCAAGTCGATCAGCTCTTCGGAGCTGGAGCCCAGAAGTCTCATTGACACGGCGGAGTTCGAGCCCCGGCGGCCCAAGGTGATCTTGACTCCCTTGAACGCCTCAAGTTCTTTTCGTAGCTCTTTGACGATGACCGACTGGGTAGGCCGTTTGTTCCGGTCGATCAGCACCAAGTTAAGAGTCCCTTTGGAGAGCTCGCCGCTCATTCCGCCTCCGATCGTGCCGTACGTGTAGGCCACGTAGGGATTGGACTTCATCGAGTTGATCAGGTTCGTGATAAACGCCTGACTGGCTTCTAGGGAGGCGGAAGCGTTCAGCTCAAAGTTGACGTTGATCTCGCCCTCGTCCGAGGAAGGGACGAACTCGGAGCCCAGCCGGGAGGCGAAAAACAGCCCGACAGCAAACGTCGCGCTGGCAAACAGCAGGGTGAAAAAACGGTGGCAGAGCGCCCACCGAAGCAGCCGGGTATAACCGCGCTGAAGCCACGTCTCCGGGGCTTTCAGGATTTGCTCCAACATCGTCTCGCGCTTGCGGGCCAACAGTCTGGAGCACAGAAAGGGCGTCAGAGTCAGCGAGAGCAGCAGGGAGACGAGAATCGTCACGGTGATGGTAAAGCCAAAGGAGCGGAAGAACCGGCCGACGACCCCGGGCATGAGAGCCACGGGCAAAAAGACCGCGACGGTCGTCGCCGCCCCGGCGACGACGGCGCTGCTCACTTCGGTCGTTCCGTCCAGCGAGGCCCGAAAGGCCGTCTTGCCTTGGTCAAAATGGTGGTGAATGTTTTCCAGCACAACGGTCGTCGCGTCCACCACCATGCCGATGACGAGGGACAATCCCATGGTTGTCATGTTGTTGATGGTAAAGCCCATGCCCCATAGGAAGAGCATGCCAATCAAAAGGCAGACCGGCATGGTGACTATTGTGACCAACGTCGATTTGAGCGTCCTCAGGAACAGGAACATGATGACTGCCGTCAGCAGGATGCCGGAAATGATGTTGCTCAGCACGCCCTGCATTGACAAGCGGATAAACCGGGCGTTGTCCTGAACGACCTTCAGCTCGATGCCGGCAGGCGCCGTCGCGTTCAGGCTTTTGATTCGCTCTCGGACGGCGTCCGACAGGGCGACCTCGTTGGCGCCCCGCTGTTTGCGGATGACCAGCAGGATCGACGGGGCTCCGTCGACGACCGCGTAAGAATTTCTGTCCTCGAAACCGTCCTCGACCCGGGCCACGTCGTGAAGCCGAATCACCGTACCGTCGACCGTCTTCACCGGCAGCGACGCCAGAGAGTCCACGGTCTCATATTCGCCTTTCAATCGGATAGAATAGTCCTGCGTCCCAGTTTGAATCTTACCGCCGGGCAGCTCGATATGGCTGGCCGCGACGGCGTTTCTCACGTCCGAGACGGTCAAGTTTCTGGCAGCCAGCGCCTCAGCGTCGAGCCACACGCGGATTTGGCGTTTCTGAAGGCCCTGCATGTCCACGCCGCCGACACCTAAAGCCGTTTGGATCTGTTCTTTGGCCACCGAGTCGGCATAATCTGATAGAAGCGTTCGGCTGACGCCTGACGACGCTGTGACAGCCACGTACATGACCGGCGTGTCGGCAATGTTGAACTTGTCAACGATCGGCGTATCCGCCGCGTCGGGCAGCTGGCGCTGGGCCGTGCTGACCTTTCCTCTCACGTCCGCCGCCGCGTCGGCGATGTCCTTGGACAGCTCGAATTCCACGATGGTAAAGCAGCGGCCCTCGTAGCTGTTCGACGTCAGGCTCTTCACGCCTTCGACGGTGTTGATCCGAGATTCCAACGGGTCGGCCACGTCGTTGTCAACGACGGTTGGACTTGCGCCCTGAATGGTGGTGGACACCAGCACGATGGGAATATCCACGTTGGGCATATTCTCCATCCCCATCTGCCTCAGGCCGTACAGCCCAAAGAAGATGGCCACAATCGTGGTGATGATGACCGTCACCGGGTGGGTGAGCGCGAAGCGCGGCAGACCTCTCATTATAAAAAGCGTTCTCCCTTCAAGTCTCAGACAAATAACAGCATGCGCCTTCAAAAAATGACAGCAGCTGAACCGCTCGGCGTCTTATCCCGAGGGATCGCACGCGGACGCCGTCAAATAGGACGATGATTGAAGTATTCTAACATTCACGTTTTCAAGGTAAAGCGGTGAAACGACCGAAGTTGCTTCCAAGCTGATTTATCTGATGTTGCGTGATGTTACGCGGAGAACAGGCCGGCCCTGCCGGTACGGTAAAGGTGTCTGGCCAGGTAGAGGAACGGGGTGTCGCAGAGGGCGACGATGAACTTGAACAGGTACGTGGAGATGACAATCTGCCAGAACACGTCCGTCGGCACCGTGCCCCAGAACGCTAGAAACGAGAAGACGACGCTGTCGATGAGCTGCGAGACCATCGTGCTTCCGTTGTTGCGCAGCCACAGCATTCGCTCGGCCGTGTGCTTTCGGATCCAGTGGTACGCCCAGACGTCGTGAAACTGAGAGATGCCGTAGGCGGCTAAAGAGGCCAAGGCGATTCGGGGCATGACCTTGAAAATGGTTTCCAACGCCGGCTGGGCCGTGTCAGCTTGACTCGGGACGAAAACGAGGGCTAAATTCATAATGCCGGTCATGGCGATCAGCGAGAAGAATCCGATCCACACGGCCTGTTGGGCCGGCCCTCGGCCGTGGTTTTCCGACAGGATATCGGTAACCAGAAACGACGTGGCGTAGACGATATTGCCCAGCGTGGCTGTGACGCCGAAGAGCTCAACCAGCTTGACGACTTGGACGTTCGCCAGCACGACGGAGAGGGGAATCCAGTACAGCAGGCCCTCCCGTCCCCAAAGGCGGTACAGCAGCATCACGCAGCCGAAATTGGCGAGCATCATGCCGATCCAGAGCAGTTCGTTCAACTCGTTTTTCCCCTTTCAATTTGAGTACTCGAAAGGTATGATAACAAAACGGCGCCCGTTTGGGGCGGTTTGTGAGGTGGTGTTAGGGTGGAATGGCAGGGTTTTTTTGACGGCGCGTCCCGAGGCAATCCGGGGACTGGCGGCGCCGGAGCCGTTTTGCTGTGCGGCGGCCGGCCGGTATGGCAGGCTGCCCTGCCGATTGAGCTATGCACCAACAACGAGGCGGAGTACACCGCCCTGGGCTTGCTGCTGAGAGAAATCGAACAGCGCGGCCTGCGCGGCGCTTCCGTGTTCGGCGACAGCCAACTGGTAATTCGGCAGGTGACCGGCGCGTGGAAAATTAAAGAGCCGCGGCTCGCGGCTCTGGCGGCCCCGCTGATCGAACTGGCGAAAACGTTGGGCGTTTCCTTCCGCTGGGTGCCCCGGGAGCAGAACGCTCTGGCCGACCGGCTGTCCAACCGGGCAATCGACGAGGGCGAACTGGTGGAAACCTTCGACGTGCCGGATATGGAACCGGTGCGCGGCTCGGCGTCATACCGGCAGGTCGCCTCAGGCATATGGCTCGTCGAGGAAAACGGCGAGACCTACGCGGTGGACCGAACGCACGGCAGCTGTACCTGTCCGGAATTTGCGGCCCGCGGGCGATGCCGTCACTTCAAGCCGGAGGCCGATGACTGACTTTCCCGCGCCGGTAACCCGTCGGACCAGCCGAGGAAAACGGCTGACCCTTCGGTGGCGCGGCAGCTCGTTCCTCCTGTCCGTGCCGCTCGGGACGGACGAGGTGCTGGTGCAGGCGTTTTTATCGTCCCGGCAGGACTGGATGGCCCGTCTCGCAAGGGAGGCGCCGCCGCCCTTTGACGGCGCAGACGGGGACGTTTTTTCTTTGTGGGGACGGGAGATAACCGTTCGCACGGCTTCCTGCTCCCGGTGGATTTTTAACGGCGAAACGCTGGCCCTGCCGTCCGCCGCGTCGGCGGCGGAACGGCTCATTCTGGTCAATCGCTTTTTGTGGGATCAGGCGCGGGTGAAGCTGCCGGATATTTTCTCTCAGGCGTGCCGGCTTTTCGGCGTCCCCCCGGGACGGCTGTCCATTCGATCTATGTCGTCCCGATGGGGAAGCTGCACGCCCCTCAGGTGGGCCGTGCGGCTGTCGGTGCGGCTGGTTCACTTTCCTGAGAAAATGGCCTTGGCCGTCGCCGCTCACGAGGTGGCGCACTTTTTTTGCCGCGGGCACGGGGCGGAGTTTCGCCAGATCCTCGAGAGCGCTTTCCCGGGCGGCACGGCGCTGGAACGGCAGCTCAACGGCGCGGCTCGGCAGGTTCGCTTCCTGTGCTGACTAGGGCCTTGAAAAAGTCCGGCCGGTTCAAAGAGCCGGCCGGACTTTTTTGTCTTTATAGGTCGAGGACCGTCCCGCACCCGGCCCACTCGACGTCGTCGAAGAGCGTCCTCAGCCTGACGGCGGGCTGAAAACCGGTGCAGTGACAGAGCCGCCACTTCTTCACGCCCCAGTGCTTGAAGTCGTCGAGCCACAGGTCCATATCGGCCGGGGAGAGGCCCTGCATGTGCGTGCCGCCCAAGACGCAGTGATACGAGTCCAAGCCGTTAAAGAGCTTTTTTGCGCGGCGGAACACGTTCGGCAGCGCCGCGTGAGAGCAGCCTAAAAGGAGCGACGGGCCGTTGTCCCCCTCGAGAACGAACGACAGGTCGTCCCGGAATCGATCCTGAACTGGCTGCCCGTCTTCGCCGTCCGCGGCTAAACCTTTGCCGTTGCTGAACCGTTCGTCCCGCTCTTCGGCGGGGACGTCGAACGCCCAAAGTCGAGGCGCGACTTGAACGGCGCCTGGCACAGGACGAAACTCCAACCCAGCAAGCTCGGGGACGTCGAGGACTTCCATGCGTCCGTCGGCCGCTAACCAGCGGCGCCGCCTGAAATCGGCCCCGGCCCAGACGGTCGCTTGGGGGCAGGCCTTCAGGACCGAAGACAGTCCACCGCAGTGGTCCACGTGAGCGTGGCTCAGCAGGATATGGCGGATCTGGGACAGGTCAAGCCCTAAAGCGGCGGCATTATGGCAGACCGCAGTTCCTGACAGCCCGGTGTCTATCAGCGTCGGTTCGGCAGAGCCGACCCAGAGGCTGAGGCCCCATTCGCCAATTAAATATGGGGACATACGGGTGACCCAATTTTCGACGACCACGCAGACTTTCAAAATCTCGCTTCCTTTCGTCCAAATTTCTTTTTATTTTTATTATACGATCCCACACGCCGATTGAACGGCAGTTAGTGGTACAATGCAAGAGCTGGTATTGTCCGCAGAAACGGAGGAAATTCCATGAAACTGGGAATCGTTGGGCTGCCCAACGTGGGGAAAAGCACGATTTTTAACGCCATTACGCAGGCTGGCGCGGAAGCTTCAAATTACCCGTTCTGTACTATCGAACCGAACGTGGGAATGGTCGCCGTGCCGGACGAGCGGCTGGACGTGCTGGCCCGGATGTACGAGTCAAAAAAGATAACCCCGGCGACGGTTCAGTTCTTCGACATCGCCGGACTCGTTAAAGGGGCTTCCAAAGGCGAGGGACTGGGGAACCAGTTTTTGTCGCATATTCGGGAGGTCAACGCCATCTGCCACGTGGTACGGTGCTTTGAAGATTCGAACGTCACCCACGTGGACGGCTCGGTTGACCCAATGCGAGACATTGAGACCATCGAGCTGGAACTCATCCTGTCGGACCTTGAAATGGTCGAGCGGGCTGTGGCGAAGACGGAAAAGCTGGCAAAGGCCGACCGGTCGCTGGCGCCGACGCTCGAGCTGTTCGAGCAGGTGAAGAAGACCCTCGAGGCGGGCCAGCTGATCCGAACGCTGAGCCTGACCGACGAGCAGAAATTAATTTTAAAGGGGATGAACCTGCTCTCCGACAAGCCGATGCTGTACGTGGCCAACGTGTCGGAAGACGATTTGGCCGGAGGATTAGGCGAGTACGCCGCGGCGGTTCAGCGTTTTGCCGCGTCTCAGGGCGCCGGGTTCGTCGCCATCAGCGGCAAGGTCGAATCGGACTTGGCTGAGCTGGAGACGGAAGAGCGCAAGGAATTTCTGGCTGACTTGGGGCTGGAAAGCGCCGGGCTGGACCGGCTGATCAGCGCCGGATACAGCCTGCTGGGCCTGATGTCGTTTTTAACCGCCGGAGAAAAGGAGACCCGGGCTTGGACTATTCCCGTGGGGACAAAGGCGCCGCAGGCCGCCGGCGTTATCCACACCGACTTTGAGCGGGGCTTTATCAGAGCTCAGATCGTGAGCTATAACGACCTGGTGGCGTGCGGTTCCGTCGCCGAGGCGAGAGCCCGCGGCCTTCTGCGGCTCGAAGGCCGGGACTACGTCATGCAGGACGGAGATGTGGTAGAGTTCCGGTTCAACGTATAGCGCGTTTGGCGCTGGCACGAGATCTTTTTTCGATCAGAATGAAATCAAGCTCAGAAAAAACGCAGTCAAATTGAAGGAGGATCCCCAATGGCAATGCCGATGCAAATCAGTCTCGACGAGGTTTTATCCATGCTTCTCGCCCGGGTTGACAGCCTGTCGGTTCAGGGTGAAAACACGAAAAATCGGTTCAACGTCCTCGCTCGGGCGCTTTATAAAAAAGGCCTGCTGACCGACCAGGATCTGCTCGATTCCCTGAAGGACGAGCACCAGCTGCTGCTTGACTTAGGGGCAATTCAGTCCATGCCCGACGATGAGGCTCTGAAGGCGATGGCCGACAACTTGGTTCAGTGGCTCCAAGGCGACGCGCCGGCCATTAAAAAGTCCATGGAGGAGTACGAGGCGAAAATCAAGAAGATGGTCCAAGAGGAGCAGAGCAAGCCTCGGCTTGACGTGGCGTCGGCCGCGGATCTGAAGCGCCTCGATCGGCTCAGCGGACAGGGAGCGGCGGGCTCAAGCAAACTGCTTCTTCCGTAACAGTGGGTATTCAGAGCGGGAGAAAGGAGGCATACCTCGTGAAGGAAAGTTTTTTTGAAAAGCTAGTTTCCTTCTGGCGCGGTGTTGGAAAAAACAACGGAGATGTGATGGTCATCGACGCCGTTGGATTCGCGCTGTCTGCTTGGATTGCTTTCTCGATGCGCTGGACTCTTTACTTCCCAAGTAACTATTGGAGCCAGATGTTGACGATGATGGGAACTTTCATCGTCTGTCAGATCGGGGCCATGCTCGTTTGCCGGGTTTATCGGATTTATTGGCCGTTTGCCAGCCTTGAAGAACTGTTGCTTTTGGGTCGTAGCTTTTTGTACGGGTATGTAGTATTCCTTGGGTTGCAGTTTTCCCTTGGAAGACTGACGGGGTTTTCTCGGGCGATTTTGATCATCATGCCGGTTTTCGGGATGGGATCTCTTCTGCTGACCCGTCTGTCCTGGCGGCTGCCGCTGAAGTGTCACGCCGCCGGACTGCCGGAACGAGTGGTTATCGTCGGAGCCGGCGAGGCAGGCAACATCTTGGCCAGGGACCTGATTCGCCAAGGCGGCCGAGGCTGCATTTTGGGTTTTGTGGACGACGACGCGCAAAAGCTGGGCAAGCGGGTCGCTGGGATTAGAGTCTTTGGCCCGCTGTCGTCGATCGAGAAAATCATTGAGCGCCTGAAGCCGGAAACCGTTATCGTCGCCATGCCGTCGGCTCCGCTGGGAAAAACGCGGGGGCTGCTGGACCAGCTGGTCGACTTGGGGGTCAACGTTCGGTTTCTTCCCAGCATGAAGGACTTGGCCAGCGGGGCCGTTTCAGTCAGTCAGCTGAAGCCCGTTTCGTTGGAGGATCTCCTGTGCCGCAGCCCAATTGAAATGGACTTGGAGCGGCTTGACGGGCTAGTCAAGGGAAAATCCGTCCTAGTGACCGGCGCGGGCGGCTCTATCGGCAGTGAGATAGTCCGCCAGCTCCTGTTGGCGAAGCCGCAGAAAATCGTGCTTCTGGGGCACGGCGAGAACTCAATTTATCAGCTGTTGGAAGAGCTGGGGCCAAAAGCCCAGTCTGTCCAGCTGGTGCCGGTGATCGCCGACGTGGTCGATCGGCCGACGATGAAGCGCGTCTTTGAAAAACACCGACCGTCCGTTGTGTTCCATGCCGGAGCCCACAAGCACGTCCCGCTGATGGAGGACAACCCGCGGGAGGCCGTCCGGGTGAACGGCTTGGGCACTTGGACTGTGGCGGACTTGGCCGGCCAGTTCGGCGTCGAGCGGTTCGTGATGATCTCCACCGACAAGGCCGTCAACCCGTCGAGCGTCATGGGCGCCAGCAAACGGTTGGCCGAGCTGGTCGTCCAGGATATTCAGAAAAAATTTCCTCAGACGTTTTACATGGCGGTTCGGTTCGGCAACGTGCTGGGCAGCCGAGGAAGCGTCATTCCCAAGTTCGAGCGGCAAATCGCCGCGGGCGGCCCTGTGACGGTGACGCACCCGGATATGTGCCGGTACTTCATGCTGATCCCAGAGGCGGCCAAGCTGGTGCTGGAGGCGGCGTCGATTGGGAACGCGGCCGATATTTTCGTCCTCGACATGGGAGATCCTGTGAAAATCGTCGACTTAGCCCGGGCGATGATCCGGCTTCACGGCCTCGTCACCGATCAGGACGTCAAAATCGAGTTCTGCGGCTGCCGGCCGGGCGAAAAACTTTTCGAGGAGCTTTTCTACGATCCGGCTCACGTGGAGCGGACTTCGCACATGAAGATTTTCAGGGCCCGTCTGGACAGCTTCAACTTCCAAGGGCCGGTCGAGGGGGTCCTTCAAGGGATCATGACCGCGCCGGACATCCGGCAGGCCATCCGTTCCGTCGTGCCGGAATACGCCCCCAATGCGGTCGACGCGTCGTAGGCGGAGGGCTTTTTCTCTCGTTGAGACGCTCGTTTGTCTGGCGGTTATATCCGTCGCGGCGGCCCTTTCCGTGGCGTTCCGGCCAAACGACGGCCGGCTGCGCCAAGAGACAGAGCTTTTAGCTGACTGGGTTCGCGGACAAATGGTTCAGTCAGACAGGCTGCTGGCCGGCTGTTCCTTCCGATTAGCTGGAGGGGAGGCAACGGCCCGGTTGACCGCTCGTTTTGCCGGCCGTCCGGGAGAGGAGACGTTCTTTCCCCGGCCGCCGGTCAGGCTTCTGTTGCCTTCAGGTACTGGCGCCGTTTGGCGCTGGTCGTATCAGCCGTTGGTTCACACCCTGACGCCTGCCGTCCGATGGCAGTTGTCTGACGGGAAGAGCCGGGGAACGGTAATCGTTTCGGGACGCGGGGCAGTCAGGACGTCTTTTGATTAAAATTTATTGGGAGGAGAGATGGTCGTGCTCAGCGTGTGGCAGCGGATAACCGACCCGTTCAAACGTATCTGGATAGACCTCATTCCAAACGCGCGGGTTCGGGATTGGGCCGAGACGATTATTTGGGCTCTGGTCATCGCGTTAATTCTTCGGACGTTTGTTATTCAGGCTTTTTACATCCCGTCGGGCTCGATGATCCCGACGTTGATGCCGAACGACCGAGTGTTTGTCAACAAGTTCATTTATCGGTTCAGGGAGCCGCGCCGGGGCGAGATTTTCGTGTTCAAGTACCCGGAAGACCCGTCCAAGGACTACGTGAAGCGCCTCATCGCGGTTCCGGGCGACAAATTTTCCATCCAGGACGGCACGGTGTTCATCAACGGAAAGCCGATCGACGAGCCGTACGTGAAGTACAAGGACAGCTTCACGCTTCCGGAGCTCGTCGTCCCGCCGGACAGTTTCATCGCTTTGGGCGACAACCGGCCGAATTCTGCTGACAGCCGTTTTTGGGGTTTTGTCCCTCGGGCGAACTTGAGCGGCCCGGTCATGTTCAGGTTCTGGCCGCTGAACCGTTTCGGCTTGGTGGACTGATGGCCGGCCGGACGGCTTGGTTCCCCGGCCATATGGCCAAGGGGACCAAAGAGCTGACCGCCCTGATGGAGAAGCTCGACGCGGCGGTCGAAGTCCGGGACGCTCGGGCTCCCGACCTGACGGCGTCCCCGTTGGCTTCTCAGCTGGGCGAAATGAAGCCCCTCTGGCTTGTGCTGACAAAATCAGACCTGGCAGACCCGGCGACGACCCGGAAGTGGCTGGACCACTTCCGTTCTCAAGGGCGTCTTGCCTGGGCACTCGACGCCAGAGCTGGCCGGTTTGATCAGGTTCGCAAGGCCGTGAGCGCTGCCGCTCCGGCGTACCGGGAACTGCGCCTCGCCGTTTTCGGCATTCCAAACGTGGGCAAGTCGGCTTTTTTGAACGGACTGGTTGGCCGTCGGGCCGCCGCCGTCGGCGGCGTGCCGGGAGTGACCAAGGCGGTGAACTGGTACAAAGGGGCTGGGTGCTTGGTCGTGGACTCGCCGGGGATCTTGGACCCCAAGGCGGATCCGCTGACCCAAAAGGCGTTGTGTTGGGTCGGCTGTTCCAAGCCCGACGTCATCGGCGGCTGGGAGACCGTCGCCACTGATTTGCTCCTGTTCCTGCGCCGCGGCGGCTTGTGGAACGTGATCGAAAAAAAATGGGGCGTCAAGCAGAGCGAAGACCCGGCGTTCGATTTGGAGACTGTCGGCCGCCGGCTCGGTTGCCTTGCTCCCGGCGGTTCCGTCAACGGGGAGTTAGCCGGCCGCCGGTTGGTTGACGCGTTCGTCTCCGGCTCGATTGGGAAATTCTCCCTCGAGGCCCCTGACAGCCCCGCGTCGTCAATTTTGGAGGGGCTCGAGTGATTTTAGCGGGCGTTGACGAGGCAGGCCGTGGTCCTCTGGCTGGCCCGGTGATGGCCGCCGCCGTGATCCTGTCGCCGGAACAAAAAAACGTTCTGGTCCAGTCGGGCCTTCGGGATTCAAAAAAGCTCTCGGCGAAGAAGCGCGAAAAACTCTTCGGCCTGATGCAGGAGTTGGGCGTGGTGTGGCGGCTCCAGGCTGCGTCCCGCCGACGGATCGACCGAATGAACATTCTGCAGGCCACGCTTTGGGCTATGGCTCGGGCCGTGAACCGGCTCCCGGCCACGCCTGACGGCGTGGCCGTGGATGGTTCGCAGGAGATTCCGGGGATCAGCCTGTACCAGCAGGCGATCGTCGGCGGCGATGACCTGTACCCGGAAATTTCCGCCGCGTCGGTTGTCGCTAAGGTCGTCAGGGATCGACTGATGACGGCTCTTGACCGGTTGTATCCCGGTTACGGGTTGGCCCAGCATAAGGGTTACGGCACGGCTCAGCACCAAGAAGCTCTGCTGCGCCTTGGTCTGACGCCTCTCCACCGCCGAAGTTTCTGCTGGGGAACCGCCGATGGACTTCGTCTCCCCAGATAGCGGCGCGCCTTTCCCGGGAAACGAAACGTTTTCCGGACAGGTGGGCGCTTCCGGGCGAACCGCGTTTCTAGCCCAGGACAGCTTGGCCGTTGGGCGGTGGGCGGAGGATTTGGCGGCTGATCTGCTGGCTGAAGAAGGGTATTCTGTCTGCGGGCGAAACGTGCGCGTCGGCCCGTGCGAGCTGGATTTAATCGGATTTATTGACGGCTGTTTGACGGCCGTCGAGGTTCGGTGCCGTCAGAAGAGCCGGCTTCAATCGCCCGAGGAGACCGTTGGTCCCAGAAAATGGAACGCGCTTGTTCGGGGAATCAGAGGATATGCGAGCCAAACAGGCTGGAACGGCCCGATGAGAATAGACCTTTTTGCCGTGACGGTCTGCGGGCGGCGCTGGTCCGCCCGGTGGTACAAGGACGTGGAGATGGGGGTGGCCGACTGTGGCAGGTGACGTGCTGGGCGTGACGCTTCGAGGCGTTCAGGCAGTCGAGGTGGAAGTTGAGACCGAGATAACGTCAGGGCTTTTTTCGTTCAGCATCGTCGGTCTGCCCGACGCGGCCGTCCGGGAGTCGCGGGAGAGAACTCGGGCGGCTCTGAGAGCCATCGGACTGCCTTTAACCGGCAAAGTCGCCGTGAACCTTGCGCCGGCTGACCTTCCCAAGGAAGGCAGCCTGCTTGATCTGTCGATTGCTGCAGCGTTAGTTGGGCGAATTTCCGGCCGGCCATTCAGCCGGCCGGCAGTGTATCTTGGGGAGCTATCGTTGGACGGCCGCCTGCGGGCGACCCGCGGCGCCGTGCCGGCGGCCATGCTGGCACGCTTCCTTGGCCGTCCTCTCATCTGTCCGTCGGCCAACGCGCCGGAGGTCGGCCTTGTGGAAGGCGTCGAGGCCTACGGGTTTGAAACTCTGGCTCAGGTGCTTGACTATCAGGGCGGCCGAAGTTCTCCCGACCCGATACAGTACGTGCCGTCGCCTGAGTGGGTTCCTGACGCGTCGCTTCCCGATCTGTCGGACGTGAAGGGACAGCTGATGGCCCGCCGCGCCGCTGAAATTGCCGCCGCTGGTCACCACAATATCCTGCTGGTCGGCTCTCCTGGCAGCGGAAAGACGATGATCGCCCGGTGCCTGCAGGGCATCCTGCCGCCGCTCTCGAAGGACGAGTTTTTGGAGACCCTGCTGATACGAAGCGCCGTGGGAATGCCTGTTCCGCCCGACCGGCGGCGGCCGTTTCGTCAGGTTCACCACACCGCAAGCGCCGTGTCAATCTGCGGCGGCGGCAACGACCTGCGGCCCGGCGAGGTCAGCCTGGCTCACCGGGGCATGCTGTTTCTGGACGAGTTCACCGAGTTTCGCCGTGACCTGACCGAGGCGCTCCGCCAGCCGCTGGAAGACGGGTTCATCACCGTGACGCGGGCGTCAGGAAGCGTCACGTATCCCAGCCGGGTTCTCCTCGTCCTGGCAGCGAACCCCTGCCCCTGCGGACACTTTGGCGACGCGCTGGAAAAATGTAGCTGTCAGCCGCAGGAAGTGGAGCGGTACCGGCGCAAGCTGTCCGGCCCGATGATGGACCGGGTCGACCTGTACGTGTCAGTGCCGAGGCTGTCGCCGCAAGAGCTGCTTGACCTGAAGAGCGCGCCCGGCGAGCCGTCGTCGGTCGTTCGGGCGCGGGTAGCCGCCGCCAGAAAGCGGCAGTGGGCCAGAGGCAAAGAGCTTGGCGTTTGGTGCAATGCCGAACTGCCCGAGCGGTTCCTCAAAAGCTCAGAGAGCCTTTCCTCCGAGGGCCGAAAAGAACTCACCAGCTCGGCTCAGACGCTCCGTCTGACCGGCCGAGGCGTCGTTCGGGTGCTGCGGGTGGCCCGAACAATCGCCGACTTGAAGGGCGACAGCTTGATCGGTCCCGAAGCGGTGATGGAAGCGCTGGCGTTTCGGCAGGGGAGCGTCCTGTCATGAAGAAGGAAACGCTGGTCTGGCTCGGCTCCGGGACCTTGTCGGCTCGGGCGCTGGAAGGCTGTCCTGATGTCGACGGTCTGGAACTTCTTGATTGGCTCAGCGCGCGCCGCGCGGTCACGCCGCAGCAGGCGTCTCGGCTGAGAGATCTGTGGCGTCAGGGCTGGCCAGCTCGACAACTGGAAGACTGCACCGAGTCCGGCGTGACCGTCGTCACCTGCCGTGACAGCCAATATCCCGAGCGCCTGTGGGACTGCGCGGAACCGCCGATGGTTCTCTACTGCCGTGGCCCGGTCGTCCAAAGCGGCGTGGCCGTGGTGGGGACGAGACGGTGTTCCGCCTACGGGGCTCACGTCGCCCAGTGGGTAGGCCGCGGTCTCAGCGAGGCTGGCGTGACCGTCGTCAGCGGCGGTGCGGCCGGCGTGGATGGGGCGTCGCACAGCGGGGCGCTGGACGGTGGAACCCCGACGGCCGCCGTGCTTGGCACCGGCGTGGACGTGGTCTGGCCGCGGGGGCACGAGGAGCTGTTCTCCCGGATCATCGGTTCCGGCGGCTCTCTGATCTCCGAGTACCCGCTGGGAGCCGCGGGGAAACCGTGGCGCTTTCCCCGGCGTAACCGTATCATCGCCGCCTTGGCGACGTCCGTCGTGGTGGTCGAGTCGCCGATTCGGGGCGGCGCTATGATCACGGCTCGTCTCGCCATGGAAATGGGACGGGACCTGTGGGCTGTTCCCGGCCGTATCGACGAGGATACCTGCGCCGGCAGCAACCGGCTTCTTTATGACGGCGCGACGCCGCTGGTGGACCGGCAGTCGTTTCTGCAGTCGGTGACAGGTTTGGGGCAGTTGAACCTGTTTGACGCCGACGGCGAGTCCGGCCTGAGCGATGTCCAGCGAAGCGTTCTGGAAGCCGTCCGCTCGAGCGGCGACAAGTCGGCCGACCAGATTTCAATCGACTCGGGCGTCCCGCCCTATCAGGTGCCGGGCGTCCTTTCTGCGCTTCAGGTCAAAGGGCTCATTTATCCGTCCGGCGTCGGCAGGTGGCGGGCGGCAATGCAGGGAGGCAAACGATGACAGAGGGCCGGGCGAAAGATTTTGAGTTCTTCACGATTTCCAGCAGCGAGCCGGTGGACCACCAGATTTTCGTCGTGTCCGACTTCACCGGCGAGACAGCCAGCTCGACGACCCGGGCGGCCCTGCGCCAGTTTACAGGCGACAACGTGGCACTTCGCCGGTTCCGCAACGTCAGAGATCCGGAGCAGATCGTCAAAATCTGCGACCTAGCCAAGGCCCAGAAGGCGATGGTCGTGGCCACGCTGGTGGCTCAGAGCATGAGAGAGCGGATGACCCTTGAGGCCACAGCTCGGTCTCTGGTGTTCGTCGACCTAGTCGGCCCGCTGCTGGACGGCATTTCAAGTACGATCGGTCAGGCGCCGATGGGGCAGCCGGGCAGCGACCACAACTTGGACGAGGAATATTTTCGCCGCGTCAAGGCCATCGAGTACTCCAGCACGTGCGACGACGGCAGCAATCCGGCGCTTCTTCCCGAGGCGGATCTGGTTATCGTCGGCGTGTCTCGGACCTGCAAGACGCCGCTTTCAATGTACTTGGCCAACAAAGGCCTGCGGACGGCCAATGTGCCGCTCGTCCCGGAGCTCGATCCGCCGGAAGATCTGTTCCGGGTCACACCCGGTCGGGTCATCGGCCTGGTCATCGCCCCGGAAGCTCTGATGAAAATTCGCCGGGATCGGCTCGTCATGCTGGGGCTTGACCCGCAGCGGGCCTCGTACGCCCAGATGGAGCGCGTCTCCCTTGAGCTTTCCTACGCTCGGCACGTGATGGAGCGGCTAGGGGCCTACGTGGTGGACGTGACAGGCCGGGCGCTGGAAGAGACGGCGCAGGAAATTCTCGAGTACTTCCGAACCCGCGAAGAGGAATTGGCCAGCGCGTCGGGGGATCGGGCGGGGCGGAAAGTCTCGCCGGCTTAGGAACCGGTTTTGGAGGAAAGTCGGACGGATCGGGGGATTTGTCCGGCTCTGTGAAGTCTCAGGGGGGAACGCTCGGAGTTTTTGGGCGCGAGAGGGGAAGATCCTGTTGTTCGGGAATTTGTGTCTGCTGGCGTTCGGCTTGGGGGCCGACGCCTTCGCCGTGTCGGCATGCAAGGGCCTTGCCTGTCCCAAGGTGACCCTTCGGGAGGCCGGCATCGTGGCGGCTTGGTTTGGCGGGTTTCAGGCCGCCATGCTGTTGGGTGGCCTGTGGCTGGGCGTCCTGTTCGGCGGCGTCGTTCAATCGCTGGATCACTGGATCGCTTTCACTCTGCTGGCGTTGATCGGCCTGAACATGGTCGACGAGGCCATCAGGGGGGAGAGCCAGTGCAGAGGGGCGTTTGACGCGGGAGATATGCTCGTCTTAGCGGTCGCCACGAGCATTGACGCGATGGCGGCTGGCGTGACGCTCGTCTGGCAGGACGCGCCTCATGCCGTCGCGGTCGGCGTCGTCGGCGTTGCTGCCGCGGCCATGTCGGCGGTCGGGATTTTTCTGGGCCGGAGTGTCGGTTCGCTGCTCGGCCGTTGGGCCCAGCTTGCCGGCGGGGCCTGCCTCTTCTGGATAGGTTTGAAGATTTTGCTGACCCACACGGGCATCATATAAAAAATTCGCCGTCCCTTTCGGGGCG